>CAMNPQ010000272.1 GCA_946548305.1 uncultured Pseudobutyrivibrio sp. | reverse complement strand
CAGCAGGCATCTACAGAAGCTAGTGAGTTAGCATCTAATCAGGCAAGTGAGCAGGCTTCAACAGCGGCAAGCGAGGAAGCTTCTACTGCAGCTAGCACAAGCGCATCAGCAAGTGAGTCAGCAGCAGTTGCAGCAACAGTATCTGCTCCTGTAGCATCTGCATCTACAGCAGCACCAGCAGCTTCTGCACAGACAGTTATGCCGGCAGCAGGTGCTATTGCAAACCAGGCAATCACACCTATCGATGATGCAAGAGTTCCACTTGGTGTTGTAAATGACGACGCAGTTGGTGGCGAAGAAGTGACAGGTGGCCGCGGGTTAATCGTAGAAGGCCGTACAATCGAGGCTGTAAATGAGGCAGAAACTGAAGTAACAGAAATCGCAGATGATGATGTTGCTAAAGGTATTACAGTCACAGAAGATGAAAGTCTTGCAAGAAAAGGTTTCTGGTGGTGGATTATCGCATTGATTACTGGAAAAGTTACATACGATAAGGTTAAAAAAGAAAAGGAAAAAGAGAAAGAAAATAACTAAGACACTTTTCTAATAGTTGGAGGCAACCGAAAGGTTGCCTCTATTTTTTCTACTTTTAGTGTAGTAAAATAAAAGTGCATAATGGGGGGAGGATAATCAGTTGAGACAAAAATTTTTTCCCAAAACACTTATTCAAAAATTAATATTTACCTTCATAATAATGGGAGTTTACCTTGTTGGTAGAGAGCTTCCTTTATATGGAGTTGATTTAGAAGCTTACAAAGCATTCCAGAGCACCTCTGGAGATCTTATCATGGAGACAATCGGAGGAGATAGATATAAAACCAGCTTGCTGGCACTTGGTATTTCTCCTTTTATGTTTTCCATGCTCTTTGTTCAGGTAATAGTTGCTGTTAAACGTGCTGATTCAAAGGCACACACTTCTCCTAAAAAAATCACCATGGCAACTCTTATTTTGATGTTTGTATGGGCTAGCGTCCAGGCATATCTTACTGTTAATTCCACAATTTATGTTTTTGATGGCGGGCTTCAGCTTATCATTGCAAAAATCATATCTGGATTTCAGATGGTTACAGGAGCTTTTGTGATTTTATGGCTTGCCACTCGAAATGGTAAATACGGTATAGGTGGTCAGACAGTTCTTATCTATGTAAATATCCTGGATAGTGTGGTTCACACAGTCAAGAATTCCGGCCTGTGGGAAATGCATGTTATTGGTGGAATTGGTTTTTTGGCAGTGATATGCACAATCATATTTGAAAACAGTGAATACCGTATTCCTATGCAAAGAATATCTATTCACAATATTTATTCTGATAAAAACTATATCCCAATCAAGCTAAATCCAATCGGAATGATGCCGGTTATGTTTTCTACTGCGTTTTTCATGCTACCAGTGTATGTGTCTATGGGACTTAGTATGCTGTTCCCTAATGACAAAAACTTACAGTGGGTATACGAAAACATGGATACAGCACATACTCTTATAATTGCTGTATATACGGTAGTGCTATACGTAATTACGATAATTTTCTCATTCGTATTTATCAGTCCAAAGAATCTTACAGAATCTTTGCAAAAAGCAGGAGACAGTATCACAGGTCTCAAATCTGGTAAAAATACACGAAGATTCATTTCTATAAGAGTATTTTGGATTGCATTTTTCTCAGCAATGTTTATGGGATTCTTCATTATTATCCCATTGGTCCTTCATTTAAGAGGTTATGTAGAATCAACAGTTATCAGTTTGCCATCTATTTTGATTGCCATGGCAAGTATCAACTGTAACTTATATCGAGAACTTAGGGCAGTGAGAGATTACGATGCTTACGTGCCTTTCCTATAAGAGGTAATTACGATGCTTTATTTTATTCCAGCTTGGTATCAACAGAATGAGTGGAGAGAGTCTGAGCAGAGTTGGCACACACGAAGAATGCATACAGAGTTTGATGATACGGTAAAACAGGTTCAGATGTTTTATCGTAGTGGTATGCGTGATTTTAAGATTCTTCTTTTGAGTCATGCTCCAAACTTCAGACATTTCTTACATCGCCAGGGAGTTTTTCATGCTCCATACTGGTCTTGTTTTGATGCCATTCAGGAGGTTAAGAAAAAGAAGGCAGCGGTTTTTTCATTTCATAATCTGGATTGGCCAGAGGGAATCGAATTCGTATATACCCCATTTGTTGTAATTGCATATCTGCATAATACCAAGTACGCCCAGATAGATTTCGGCGAAGCAGGCAACCCTATTCAGGTTAGTATGTACAAGAAAGAGGTGCTTAGCCGTCGTAACATCTATGATGACAGAGGTTTCGTTTCATCTACGGAGGTTTATGATAATGGACGCATGCTCTACACCGATTATCTGACAGAGGCTGGTGTTACAAAGCTTCGTGTGTATGCAGAAACAGGTGCGGTGGAAATCAATGCCAGTTGCAACACCTATCAGGTTTTCAAATCTGATAACACAACGGAGACCAGAACCTTCAAAGAGACTATCTACATGAGCCTTACTGATGTAATCCT
>CAMNPQ010000271.1 GCA_946548305.1 uncultured Pseudobutyrivibrio sp. | reverse complement strand
TTTTAAAGACCGGTGGAATTTACCATTTCACTGGAATTTACAATTTCAAGTTAGCCGTGCTGCCTTGGGAATTAGGCGGTCAACAGTTAGACATTTCAAAGAAACAAAGGAAGGACGTGATGCTATGTGTGAATCACAGCAAAGCAGCTCTAAAAGTAAAACTAAATTATAGCCATAAAATACATATCAATTATTTTCTCCACCCTCTCTTTAAAAAGTGCATACCCACACCCTTGCTGTTAGTTACTTCTTTGCTGGGGGCTTCAGTATTTGAAGGCAGAATGGTATCAGGGGATAACACATAATTTTTTAGATTGTCCTTTTGCAGATTGTCGGAATTTAAATATTCAACTATTACGCTTTCTACATTTTGAGAAACGGTTCTGGCAAAGGCTTCCTCAGATGCATTTTTTTCGGCTAATTCTTCACTGAGCTGGTTTATCTGATACTGCATACGAGTCATATTGGTAGCCATATTTCGCATAATTTTTAGAATATCTTCATGGTTTTCCTGAATAAAATCTCCCATGAGCCCTTCGGTTATACGTAGCAGCCTGGTTTTAGAGTAGGTAATAATTGTGTAAATCGCTGGTGCTCCTGTGAGAATTCCAAACTCTCCGAAGCAACTACCAGGACCAATCAAGCCAATCAGCACCTCGTTTTCTGTACCATAGCCTGTGTACATTTCCACATGACCAGATACAATTTTATACATATCCAGATTTATTTCACCTTCCTTTAGGATAACGGTTCCTTCAGGCACTTCAAAAATTTTGTTTCTATTTACAATGCTTTTTTCGTCAAAATTATTTCCCATAATTCACCAGCGTCCTTGTTATATTTAAAACTTTATTATTATCCTACTCTACAAATGTTATCAACTTGTGATTTATTTTAGTAAAGATTGGAGATAAACACAAATTTTTGACAATTATTATTTAGAATGAATACGAGGAGGATGATAAAATGACTTTTATGAAAAAAATAGCAGCTTTTTCAATGGCGGTAGCAATTATGCTTTCGGAGTTTGCAATTACAGCTGATGCAAAGGCATACACCCAAAGCAGTGTATCTGAGGAAATGTGTAATGCCAGCTATTGGACAAATCTAATGGGTGAAAATGCAAACACCGTGCTTTTAAGCAAAGCTGATATCACAAAATACAATCAGCTTGCCCTTGGCACTGCTGATTGTAATATGAATGATATTGAGAATATGGATGCTATGTATGATGCTACCACATTAAAAAATAATCTGGCAGCAGATACTATTGCAGAAATGCCTGAAAAGGGCATATATGTAAACGGTGTACAAACCGATACAGCAGCCTACTATGGTTTTGTGTCAGCCAGCATTCAGACCACAGGCTGGGATGGAAATCTCACACCAAAGTATGCCTTAGCAGTGGAGCAGACACAGGTGAAATCCATTCCAACAGCGGATTATGTGGGCTACAGCGAAACAGATTCTGATGACGAAATCATACTTACAGCACTTAGGTTAAATGAGCCATTTGTAATCAAACAGTGCGCCATTGTTAATAATGTGGCATTTTATTTTGGATATTGCAATCATTTAAGTGGATGGGTGCAAGCTTCGGATTTGGCGATATGCGACACCAAGGGACAGTGGCTTGATATGTGGAAGACAGGTATAGATGATTCCAACTTTTTAGTTGTGACCTGTGACGAATTCAACCTGTCTGAATCCCACTACTCACCAAGCACCTCTGGACTAAAGCTTACAATGGGAACAGTTTTAAAGCAGGTGCCGGAGGTGGATGTGCCAAGAAACATTGCTATGCGCGGCACATGGAACAACTATGTGGTATATGTTCCAACAAGAGATGAAAATGGCAGAATGGTGCGAACCATTGCACTTGTGTCTCAAGGCAAGGAAGTGAGTGAGGGCTATCTTCCTTTGACAGTTTCAAACATAATGGATGTGGCCTTTTCGTCACTGGGAAATACCTACGGCTGGGGCGGAATGCTTGATTCGGTAGATTGTTCTGCCTATGTGAGAAATGTGTATAAATGCTTTGGCTTTGAGATGCCTAGAAATACTACATGGCAGACAAAAGTACCAGGCTGTGCAGTAGATGTATCAGGGCTTGATGATGCCACAAAGACAGCTGTTATCTCTGGCTGCATTCCAGGTACGCCACTGTATTTACCAGGACATACCATGATTTATCTTGGAACAGTGAATGGTACCTGCTATGTAATCAGTGCTATGGGTTCAGCTTCAGAAAGCACAGGAGCACTTGATGTAAAGTCTCAAAATGCCGTTGCCATTACATCACTTGATGTCAGAAGAAGAAATGGAAACACCTGGCTTGCAAGCATAAATAATATTGTTTTGCCAATGAATGTAGCTGCAAATTAGAGAGAACAAAATGTGGGTCAGTTCCGATTTTGGAACTGACCTTTTTTAATATTTAAATGTGAAACCTTTGTGAAAAATGACGTACTAATGGACACATATTGACTGGATGTTGATAGAATATATACAGTATTAATTCGAAAATTAAGAGGTGACTGCAATGATTACTTTTATTTTTGGTCTTGTTGT
>CAMNPQ010000270.1 GCA_946548305.1 uncultured Pseudobutyrivibrio sp. | reverse complement strand
TTTAGCCTGCGCATCAGGCGGTGATTATCCTGGAGTTATCCATATTACCACAGAAGCTGATGGGGATTACGAAGTTACAAAATTTGACCAGGTGGAGGATGGAAGTAATTTTGATTCTAGTGCTAAAAAGCTTTTCGGTGACAAATATGATGAATTTATAGCCCTAGACTCTGATGATGAGGACAGAAATGCAGTGCGTGCTCAGATTATAGCAAATTACGTGGCAGCTAATAATTTGAATGTAAAATACTATCAGGATTATGGCTGGGACAAAGTGGAACTTCCAGAAGAAAATATTGATAGCTTTTACAGCGATTTGGATTAACAGATGACAAATTTGAAAAAGGCTTTTGGAATAATACTGGCATTTATCATCATAGTAGCGGCTGCATTTTATGCTTATAAATGGATTTTCTGGAATAATGATACTTTAAATTATGGTGTTTACATCGGTGCTGATGCAGAAGAGATTTTTCATAAAAAGCTGGCGGATACTATTGTTATAGATGCTCAGTATTTTTCCTCAGATGAGATAGCTAAGCTGAAAGCTGATGGGCATACCGTATATACGTATTTTAATATAGGCTCTATTGAAGACTACAGGGATTACTACAAGGATTTTGAAGCAATCACTCTGGATGTCTACGAAAACTGGGAAGACGAAAGATGGGTGGATGTGACTGTAAAAGAGTGGCAGGATTTTTTGTCTGCTAAAGCTGACGAGCTGATTGACAAGGGAGTGGATGGTTTTTTCATCGATAACTGTGATGTGTATTATCATTATCCAAAGCAAAGCTTTTTTGAGGGGCTTTCTACTATCCTTGAGGATTTAAACAATAAAGACACTTATGTTCTCATAAATGGTGGAGATGAATATGTCAGAGCCTACTTTGATAAATACGGCAGCCTTGATTTGATACTAGACGGTGTGAATCAGGAGAGTGTGTACACTGCAATAGACTGGGACAATGATACATTTACTGTGAATTCCACTTCAGACAGGAAGTACTTTTTAGCTTATCTGGATCTTGTGATGGCAGACGGAAAGGATGCCTATGCCTTAGAATATGCCACCGATGAAAAAATCAAAAGACAAGCCGAGCATTTAGCTAAATCCTATGGCTATAATATTTATGTTTCTGATTCTCTGGAATTGAATTAAACAGGTGTTTAAATTTTGCTGTGTAGATTTATTGCAAATCTACACAGCTTTTATTATAATTCTAGTTTAGTTAGATAAAGTGCGAGGTATATGTATAATGAAGCATAATTTTAAAGCAATTGAGAAAAAATGGCAGGCAGCTTGGGAAAAGGATGATATTTTCAAAGCTGTAGATGGTTCAGATAAGCCAAAGTTCTATGGATTGGTTGAGTTCCCATATCCATCAGGTGCTGGTATGCACGTGGGACACATCAAGGCTTATTCTTCTGTAGAGGTGGTTTCTAGAAAGCGTAGAATGCAAGGGTACAATGTGTTATTCCCTATTGGTTTTGATGCATTTGGTCTTCCTACTGAAAACTATGCAGTAAAGACAAACACTCACCCTAGAAAAATCACTGATGATAATATCAAGAAATTTACTACTCAGCTCAAGAGTGTAGGTTTTTCTTTTGATTACAGCCGTACTATAGATACAACACAGGAAGATTATTACAAGTGGACTCAGTGGATTTTCCTTAAAATGTTCGAAAAGGGTCTTGTATTCAGAGATAAGACTTTAGTAAATTACTGCCCACACTGTAAGGTAGTTCTTTCAAACGAGGATTCCCAGGGTGGCAAGTGTGATATCTGCCATACAGATGTTATCCAAAAAGAAAAGGATGTTTGGTATCTTCGCATTACAGAATATGCTGATAAGCTTCTTGATGGGCTCAATGGACTGGATTTTCCAGAGAATATCAAGCAGCAGCAGATTAACTGGATTGGTAAATCAAAGGGTGCATTTGTTGATTTCACGTTAGATGGCATTGAGGACAAGCTTGAGATTTACACCACTCGTCCAGATACACTTTGCGGTGTTACATTTATGGTTATCGCACCAGAACACCCATATATTGATAAGTACGCTGACAAGATTTCTAACATGGATGCAATCCTTGATTACAGAGCAGAGTGTCAAAAGAAGTCAGAGTTTGAGCGTACACAGCTTGTTTCTAAGGATAAGACAGGTGTTAGGGTAGAGGGATTTGACGCAATCAACCCAATCACAGGTAAGAAGATTCCTGTATACATTTCTGATTATGTAATGATGGGCTACGGTACAGGTGCTATCATGGCTGTTCCTGCTCACGATCAGCGTGACTGGGATTTTGCTACTAAGTTTGGCATCGATATCATCCCTGTTATCGAAGGTGGAGATGTTACTAAGGAAGCCTACACAGGCGAAGGTAACATGATAAATTCTGAGTTCTTAAATGGTCTTAACAACAAAAAGGACTCAATAGATAGAATGATTGCAGAGCTTGAGAAGCTTGGCTGTGGTAAGGCTGGTGTTCAGTTCAAGATGAAGGATTGGGCATTTAACAGACAGCGTTACTGGGGTGAGCCTATTCCAATCGTACATTGTCCTACATGTGGCGATGT
>CAMNPQ010000269.1 GCA_946548305.1 uncultured Pseudobutyrivibrio sp. | reverse complement strand
CGAACCTACCACCACAAACTTTATGGAAATGTTTATGGATTACGACTATCACTATATGAGTAAATTCATAGATGTAATCAGTTGGGACAACTATCCTGAGCTCCACAATAACTGGCAGTCTGACGCAGATACTATGCTTGAGCGTAGCTTCAATCATGCTTTATTTAGAAGCATGAAACCAGGTCAGCCTTTTATGATGATGGAGTCAGCTCCTGGAGTGGTTAACTGGAGACCTTATAACAAATATCGTCGTCCCGGGGTACATAAGCTTATTTCAATGCAGGCTGTTGCAACTGGTTCGGATACAGTTCAATACTTCCAGATTCGAAAGGGCAGAGGTTCTTCCGAACAATATCACGGTGCTGTTATAGACCATATTGGTACCAATGATACAAGAATTTTCAAAGAAGTAGCCTCACTTGGTGATGATTTAAATCACATATCAGAGATAGCAGGCTCTGTTTCAGACAATAAAGTGGCTATTCTTTTTGATTGGGACAACAGATGGGCCATAGATGATGCTTGGGCTCTTGCAAAGGATACAAAGAACTACGACAAGACCTGTATGGAAATCTACAATGAATTTATGAGCTTTGGAATTGAGCCAGACATTATATCTTCTGATATGGATTGGTCAAATTACAAAATTATTTGTGCACCAATGCTTTATCTTCTTCACGATGGAATTGGGGATAAGATAGCTGATTTCATCGGTGAAGGTGGACAATTCATGGCAACCTACTTTACCGGCTATGTTGATAAAAGTTGTTTGAACTGGCTTGGAGGATTTCCAGGTGATGGGCTTCCCAATATTTTTGGCCTTCGCTCTGAAGAAATCGATACACTTTATCCAGAGGATGTTGTAAATATTAGAATAAGACATAAAACAGGATTTACATATCACTCTGCTGCAGTTCGTGATTACCAGGAATTACTTAGAGATGTAACTGCAGATGTTTTGGCAAGATATGACAACGACTATATGGCTGGAACTCCTGCCATTACAAGAAATCAATTTAAAAAAGGATATGCTTACTACGTAGCATGTCGTACTAATCAAGATGACATTGAATTCCTATATCGCGAAATGCTTGATAGAGCTGAAATTCCTTATAGCAAGCTTCCAGCAGGAATCGAAAAACACACTAGATTCGCTAATGATATTAGATATGACTTCTATCTCAACTGTACCGACAAACCAGTATGTATATCAAAGATAAATGGATTTGAACTTATTTCTTGTACATCAGTTGATGGAAAACTACACCTAGACAAATATGGCGTAGCTGTAATAAAGAATTAAAAAATGGACTGGCTCATGTAGCCAGTCCTAATTTTTACATATTTCGATTAAATGACACTACTAACACATCATCTGTTTCTTCATCCTCAACAAAGAAATCTGTTATTTCTACTCTGCGAAGCTGACCATCATCGCCTTCTTGAATAACTCTGATTTCCACCTTATCTGCACCTTTCTCGTGCTCCTTCAGAAGATTTTCTCTAGAAAATGTTTTCTTGAATAACTCTTTATCCATATCATGGATGGTGGTACACCCCGACTCTATTAATTCATCAAAGGTGCCAGCAGCGCTACACTTAGTGGATGTGAAATTCTCACTAGTAAGCATGTAGTATGTGTTTTGTGTCAGATTACCCAATATTAAAAGTGGGTATTTCTTAAATACAGCCTGATTTAAAAGGCTATTTAAATGATCATCTGTTAATAATTCTTTTCTATTAGTCTCCATAATGCTCCCCTTTATTTCTCGACAACTTTATATAATATACTTCTATTGTTGAAAAATTGCAAGGATTAACATTATATAGTAAATCTTTTGAACTACTTAAACGTTACAATTGTGACACCTGCATCACCTTCGCCAAACTCTCCAAGATGGAATTCTGCTACGTTTTTACACTTGCGAAGATACTGCTGCACACCTGCTCTAAGGGCTCCAGTTCCCTTTCCGTGAACAACACGTACAGATGTAAGATGGCTGATATATGCATCATCAAGATATTTTTCAAGCTTCGCTATACCTTCATCTACTGTACAACCAAGAAGATTGATTTCCGGTGAAATAGATGCTGCTTTGTTGAAACCACCGTAAGTCATATTCTTGACTCTGGTTCCCTTCTTTGGAACGAATTTATCTTCCTCTTCGATAAGTACCAAATCTTTGATATTTACTGTAGATTTCATAATACCCATCTGAACAGTAACATCCCCTTTGGCATTAGGCGCAGTGCATACGTTACCAGTTAGATTCATAGACAATACCTTTACCTTATCTCCCACATGAAGATTTGTTGGTACATTATGATTCTCCTGAACCTCAACCTTTTCTTTTGCTTTGCTCTTTGATTTATTAATACCTTTGCCAAGGGCTGCACGTTTTGCTTCCATTGCGGAAATGTTGCCGCCGCCCTTACCAAATTTATTAAAGTCACGAATAGTTTCGTCTGCAATATCCTTTGCTTCCTGAAGGATTGCTGCTGCATCCTCGTGAGCCTGACGAATAAGCTCCTCACGCTGTGATTTAATCTTTTCTTCTTTTGCTGTGGCATTAGCAAGCTTTGCCTCTGCTTC
>CAMNPQ010000268.1 GCA_946548305.1 uncultured Pseudobutyrivibrio sp. | reverse complement strand
TGAGAAAGGAGCTTTTCTACTCTCTCTTTAAATTTGACAATGTCAAATGGAACCTCTGGCAGATAAATCAAATCTGGTCCTTCACAGTCTTCTCCCTTTGCAAGGATAGATGCACCTGTAAGCCAGCCTGCATTACGTCCCATGATTTCAACAATAGTAACAAGACCCTTGTCATATTCCAGACAATGACCATCCCTGATGATTTCTTTTACAGATGTACCAATGTATTTAGCCGCACTGCCGTAACCAGGTGTGTGGTCTGTAAGAGCCAAATCGTTGTCGATTGTCTTTGGGCATCCTATGAATCTGATTTTTGAACCAGTGATAATTGCATAATCTGAAAGCTTTTTGATGGTGTCCATAGAATCATTTCCACCAATATAGATTAAGGCCTCTATCTCAAGTTTATTAAGAATTCCGAAGATTTTCTCGTAGGTTTCCATATCCTCATGGATTTCCGGAAGCTTATAACGGCAAGAGCCTAAATAAGCTGCTGGGGTACGCTTTAACAGCTCTACATCCAAATCGTTTTTGATATAATCGGAAAGGTCTATATAGTCCTCTTCCATTAACCCCTTGATTCCATGAAGCATACCGTAAACCTTTACAGCCCCACGATCTTTTGCTGTTCTGATAACTCCTGCTAAAGAAGAGTTGATTGCGGCGGTCGGTCCGCCTGATTGTCCCACAATTACGTTTCCAGTCATTACTACTACCTCCCAATTTTCTTCAAGTAATATTCATTTGAGTATCCTTGATATTTTAGTCATCCCTAGGGTCGTCTCTAAAGAAACTAGCGATAATATCGCAAACGCACCAGATACCTCCACCTACAGTCGATGCAATAAAAATCTTGAAAATGTTAATGATTAGTATGCTTGCGGTAAGGGTTCCTCCTGTAAAGCCTGTGACCAGCCAATATACAGGTCTTGCAAACAGCCAATATCCGCCAATATACAACCCCAAAACTGTTCCAAGAATACTAAAAGCTGCAGCCAGAGCCTTCTTTGCGTTCTTTCTCATTGCGTGACTCCCTAATGTAATATCTAGGGATTGATATGTATTACGAACCTTACATATCATCCTATTTAAAATGGTAGCATAATGAGTCCAAAAACGCCACAAAAAATCCTATAACAAAGAATAGATATTATAGCTGCAATGGCAAAGCCTGCAACCACATCCTTTATAAAATGGACTCCACCTGCCACACGGATTATGGCAAGCAGAATTCCCAGCACTGATAAAGCTATCCCCATATAAAAAGAAACCTGCATGACAGTGAAAGCCACCATGAATATGGAAAACACATGACGGCTTGGGAAGCTTTTTCCTTTTGTATCCTTATGAAGAGCTGGAGAAAAGCTGTACACTTCATAAGGTCTTGGAGCACTCAAAAGCTTTCTGTATACACTTACTACTACAAAGGATATCCCTGGAACTAATATACTTTTGTATAAAAGGTTTCCTCCATCCTTTGGAATGCACCAAAATCCATATATTAATAGTAAAATGTAGGAAATAACTGTGATATAAGTAATGGCCTTGTCAAGCAAATTGATTGCTGTAACAAGACCACTATTATTTTTAATACGTTCTGAAATTGTTTTATAAGCTATCATAAATATTAAGCACCTATTAATAGAGCGTTTGCTGAATGTGATTTCACTGCTTCCTCAAATCTATGCTGTGCATAGGAAACATCCTCATCTAATGCAAATGCCATTTCCTCGTAAAGCTTTCTGCCAGCAAGATTGAGAACCTTCTCATCCATAGCCATGACTTTTTTGCCAGATGCTAAACGATTCCATTTTCTAATAAGGACTGTCTTAACCACGCGAGCCATAGACTCTGGTGTAAATTCCGCCATAACCTCTTTAATCTTTTCCTGTAAAGCCCTTTCGTTTGGTTCATTAATACATTCAATATCTCCAATATTGTCGATAATTCTAGATATTGTATCTTTACCAGCAACGGGACGAAGCCTTACCGTAGAGCCTACAATTGGAGTAAATACCTTGGCGCCTGTCTTAAATACAGGTGACATGCAATAGTAAGTCTTGCGAGAACCTTTGCCCATAAGCTCCATGTCATCGATGTCTTCAATCCGACAAACTCCACTACCCTCATGAACTAAATAATCGCCTACTTGAAAATCCATTTTTCACCATCCTTCTAAAACACTACAACAAGTACCTCCACAACTCTATTCCCCTATTTTTAAGTATGTAGAATATCAAGATAGTTATATTATATCACGAAAAATGGCTCAAATACACAAATTTTTCACATTCGTTAATAATTCCCACTAAAATTCCAAATAGAATTAGCTTTTTTGTAAAAAATGTCCTGTTGTCAGAAAACAACAGGACATAATAAAAATGGGTTAGACTATGAGCCGGGTTATGTCTTTTAAAGTAGTCATCTATCTAGGACCACTGTCACCAGTGGTCTCAAGCGTTCAACCTAGTGCTGGCGGGCCGCGTACGCACTGTTTAGAACTTGCTTCGGATGGGGTTTACATGGCTACTGATGTTACCAGCGGTACGGTGGTCTCCTACACCGCCTTTCCACCCTTACCAGTTTCACGATTTTC
>CAMNPQ010000267.1 GCA_946548305.1 uncultured Pseudobutyrivibrio sp. | reverse complement strand
CAATGATTAGCATTACAACACCCACTGTAAACAGGATTTCACACCATCTAAGCTGTCTGGGCACTCTTCCTAATTTATCTTCGCTCTTATATAAATCTATCAGATATAAGTTAAAAGAGTGTGTCCCAGCCAGGGAAAATAAGAACACACAAAAATTACTTATTCTCACCATATAATATCCTGTTACACTTACATCCCCTCGATATAAATATGCAAATCTGTCAAATATCAGTAGCAGCATGGACACTGTTTGCATATAGACAAGTGCTTTTCGTCTGGTGTCACTGAGTGTTTTAGTAAATGCTGTAAGGAGAATCAAAACCCCGCAGGCTCCACTAAAAAACAACATCGCGCTTAATTGTGCTTCTCGTAAAAATTCCATTATTTAATCCCCTGAAGAATCTCTTCTATTTTGTCCCAATCAAAAAGTTTTAGATTTTTTTCAATCTCTTTTATATTTTTTTCATCATCATCTGGCAAAGAATATTCCTGGAGCTGATTTAATATAACTTCTACTCCATCATAATCCATAGCCTGAGTCAGTTCTTTTAATGCGCCATAAGCATCCTTTAATTCCTCTGGCGAAATGGCAGGTGCATCCTTACTACCAGCTGCCTTTTTAGAAGCCTCCAGCCTTTCAAGCTTTTTACCAAAGCTTTTGTATACCGTAAGCAGCTCTTTGTTTTTTGCATTTATTAAATCAATATCTTCTTTTTTTCCTGCCTCTTCAAGCTCTAATGCCAGCTTGCTTAACCCTAGCGCACCTATTATCCTTGCTGAAGTTTTAAGGGCATGTACCTTTACTGTGTATAGCTTGATATCATTATTCTTTAGCGCATTTTCGATAGTGGTGACATTTTCATCTATTGTATCGTAAAACAGTCGAAGTGATGATAGGTAAGTATCCACTCCACCATTATTTTTTATACCATCCGCTACCGATATCTCCTCTACCTCTTTCAGCCAACCCAGGTTCTCTGGCAAGGCTGCTTCATTCATGTTGTCAGGTGTGCTTTCCACATCCATCATCACATCCTTGCTCAAATGACGCTTGATGATTTTTTCCATTGCTATGCCATCAACTGGCTTTGATAGATATCCATTAAAACCTCTAGAGGTATAAAAATCATCTCCCTCTGGCATTGAGTTTGCAGTGAAAGCATATACCGGAAGGTTAGGATATTTTTCTCGTATCTTTTTTACAGTCTCAAGACCGTCCATGCCCGGCATCAAATGGTCCAAAAATACCACATCATATTCACCATATTTCAGCTTCTCCAAACACTCCTCACCAGATTCAGCTGTTGTCACAAACACCTTGGTAGCTTTCAAAAGCCCTCTTACAACAGTAAGATTCATTGGGTTGTCGTCAACCACAAGTATTGAAGCATCAGGTGCTACAAAAAGTGGCACGTATGGACCTCTTACAGCCTCCTCTTCCTCGTCAAATGCTCCTATTGGAGCGGCGTCTACTATCTCTTGCTCCACAATAAATATAAATTCAGAGCCTTCTCCATATACAGAATCACAAGTCAGGCTGCCATTCATAAGCTCTGCAAACTGCCTTGAAATATCCAGTCCCAAGCCTGTTCCCTGTATACCTGTGTTTTTTTCTTCATCAAGACGCTCAAAGGCTGAAAACAGCTTGTCCATATCCTCTGGCTTCACGCCAATGCCAGTATCTTTTACGGAAAACTTAAGCTTGCATTTTCCCATTGTTTGTTCTAATACATTTATCTTTAAGACAAAGCCGCCTTCTTCTGTGTATTTCACCGCATTTGTCAGAAGGTTTAACACCACCTGCTTTATTTTGCCGTAATCTCCATACAGCTTGGTTGGAATGTTTTCGTCAATATCAAGGTCAAAATACAAATCCTTTTGGTCACTTCTCACCCTAATCATTTTAACCATGCCACGGATTTGTTCTTTGGTATTGTATTCCTGCTCCACCAGATGCATTTTTCCAGACTCTATTTTAGACAGGTCCAAAATATCATTGATGAGACCTAAAAGTGTCTCTGCTGCGGAGCGGATATCTAGGGCATAATTTACAACGGACATAAAATACTTTTTATGGTCCTCGTCCCTTTCCTCTCTCAAAATCATCTCATCCATACCTATAATGGTGTTGATAGGTGTACGGATTTCATGGGACATGTTCGCAAGGAATCTGGATTTGGCACTGTTGGCACGCTCTGCCTCTTCCTTTGCCAGCTGGATTTCCTTGTATTGTCTTCTGATAATGGTGTTTGTCATCACTCGCCACACAATCAGACCTACAAAAACAGCTACCAAAGAAACTATCAAAAGCTTTACAACTGTCAGCTCAAATAAATGAGGCTTCTTTTCAATTTTGTATTTGGAATCCTGATATACCGTACCTGATGCTTCATCCACTATCTGTAAATGCAGAGTGTAATCTCCATAGCTTAGACCTGTATATTCCAATGCCTCCAGCTCACTTTGATATGCAGTGATTCCTGAATCATTGTCTCCCTCCAGATATACTCTTATGGTCGGGTCTGACAGGGTGTAATTTAAAATTGCAGCCTTCATCTGTATTCTTCCAGCATCAGCCGGGATGACATAGGTGCCATCCTCTTCAGGCTCTACCTCAGTGTCATCATAGGTGATTTCCTTTAC
>CAMNPQ010000266.1 GCA_946548305.1 uncultured Pseudobutyrivibrio sp. | reverse complement strand
GCAGGGCTTGTCTTTGAAAAATGTTTCTTTATCTATATATGATGGAAATAAAAAACTGTTTGACCAGTTTGGAGAAATGCTTTTTACACATTTTGGTGTATCTGGCCCACTGGTGCTTTCTGCCAGCTCAATTATAGGAAAAAGGCTATTGGCCAGTAAAGAATTGCTTGGCTACATTGATTTAAAGCCTGCATTATCAGCAGAAGAATTGGATAATAGATTGCTTAGAGATTTTAACGACAATATGAATAAGCATCTAAGCACAGTAATAAGAGGACTATTGCCAGCTTCTATGGTTCCGGTATTCATGGAGCTTATGAATTTTGACGACGGACGACAGATTAATTCTGTTACAAAGGAGGAGCGTGCCTTTATTATAAAGCTACTAAAAGCTTTTCCTTTTACCATTACAGGACTTAGGGATTATAAAGAAGCAATCATAACAGCAGGTGGTGTTTCAGTGAAAGATATTGACCCATCCACCATGAAGTGCAAAAATGTAAGTGGAATATCCTTCGCTGGAGAAGTATTGGATTTGGATGCTTTTACAGGGGGATTCAATTTACAAATTGCCTGGGCTACAGGCTATTTAGCTGGTATCTCAATAGATTAAATATATTTTGGAGGATTGATTAATGGCAATTAATATCGCAATCGACGGACCTGCAGGGGCAGGTAAATCTACAATAGCAAAGGCTGTTGCAGCAAAAAAGGGCTATGTATATGTGGACACAGGTGCTATGTACAGAGCAATGGCACTGTATTTCATAAGAGCAGGTATAAATGCAGACGATGAAGAAAAGATTTCTGCATCTGTGGATGACATAAAGGTTTCTATTAAATACCAGGATGGTATGCAGCATGTGATTTTAAATGATGAGGATGTTACAGGCTTTATTCGTACAGAAGAGGTGGGAAATATGGCTAGTGCCACATCTGTTTATGGCGCTGTTCGCACAAAGCTGGTTGCTTTACAGCAAGAGCTGGCTAAGACTACAGATATAATCATGGACGGCAGAGATATCGGCACTGTTGTATTGCCAAATGCTGATGTTAAGGTATTTTTGACTGCCTCTGTAGAATGCAGAGCAAAAAGACGTTTTGATGAATTGGAAGCCAAAGGTGAGAAGCCTGATTTTGACAAGATTGCAAAGGATATCGAAGACCGTGACTACAGAGATTCCCACAGAGAAATCAGCCCTTTAAAGCAGGCAGAGGATGCAGTCTTGGTTGACACTTCTAATATGACAATTGATGAAGTGGTTAATGCAATTATTAATTTGATTGAAAAATAAGGATTTATTTATGGAAGTTATTTTGGCAAAGTCAGCCGGATTTTGTTTTGGAGTTCAAAGGGCTGTGGATGTTGTGAACCAACAGATAGAAGAAGCCACCCATCCCCTATACACCTTCGGACCCATTATTCATAATGAAGAAGTGGTGAAGGAGTTTGAATCCCGTGGTGTTACCGTGATGGATGAAAACAAAATAGACAGCTATGAACCAGGCACTGTGATAATCAGATCCCATGGAGTTACTAAAGCGGTAGAGGAAAAACTGAAAGCTCTTGGTCACAATGTTTGTGATGCCACCTGTCCTTTTGTAAAAAAGATACACAGGGCGGTAGAGGAGCATTCAAAGGCCAACGAATATATTTTAATCATAGGAAATCCCGATCACCCTGAAGTAAAGGGGATTGTGGGCTGGATTGAGGGGGAAAACTACTCGGTAATCCCGGATGAAGCAGCAGCCTTGGATTTTTCAGTTAATTTAGATTTAACTATATGTATTGTTTCGCAGACTACTTACAATCATAATAAATTTCAAGAATTAGTTGAAATTATAAAGCAAAAAGGTTATCATGTTATTGTTTTGAATACAATATGCGATGCGACTAACAAAAGGCAGGTTGAAGCCGCTGAAATCGCATCCAGGGTTGATGCAATGCTTGTTATAGGAAGTAAGAATTCTTCTAATACACAAAAATTGTATGAAATATGCAAAACAAAATGCAACGATACTTACTATATACAGACGGCAGGTGACTTTACGCAGTCTGACCTTAGTTCCATTGAAAGTGTAGGTATTACCGCAGGGGCATCCACCCCAAATAATATTATTGAGGAGGTTCAAAAGAAATGTCAGAAATGAGTTTTGAACAAATGCTAGATGAAACATTTAAAACTATACACAATGGAGAGGTTGTAGACGGTACCGTTATTAGCGTAAAGCCTGACGAAATCGTTTTAAATATCGGTTACAAATCAGATGGTATTATTACACGTTCTGAGTACACAAACGAGTCTAATATAGACCTCACAACAGTTGTTAATGTTGGTGATTCACTTTCAGCTATTGTTATTAAAGTAAATGATGGTGAGGGACAGGTTCTTCTTTCTTATAAGAGACTTGCTCAGGAAAAAGGCAATGAGAGACTTGCTGAGGCATTTGAAAACGGAGAGGTTCTTACAGCTACAGTTGATAAGGTACTTAAGGGTGGTCTTACAGTAGTTGTTGATGAGGCTAGAGTATTTATTCCAGCTTCATTTGTTTCAGATGTATATGAAAAAGACCTTTCAAAATATCAGGGTCAGGAAATCAGCTTTGTTATTACAGAATTTGATCCAAAGCGTCGTAGAATCATTGGTAACAGAAAGACACTTCTTGTTG
>CAMNPQ010000265.1 GCA_946548305.1 uncultured Pseudobutyrivibrio sp. | reverse complement strand
AGAGTAAGAATTATGAATATTAACCTTGCAGATTTAAAAGAAGATACATATAGGGATGTTACGGCGGAAGAACTAAAGGTTCTTACATCCTTGCTTGAGGGGTCTAAAAATTAACTGGTAGAGGTGTAAAATGGAGTTTAATGCTTATAAAAAATTGATTGATGAAATAGATTATCACATGGACAGGTACTACAATCAAAACGAGCCCGAGATTAGTGACTTTGAATATGATCAGCTGATGCTTCAGCTTAAAGAGGCGGAAAAGGAGCATCCTGAGTGGATTACAGCTGATTCACCCTCTCAAAAGATAGGTGGCGTTGCCATGAGAGAAGCGGGAGTTAAGGTAACACATGATGTGCCAATGCTTTCTATAGAAGATGTATTTGACAAGGCTGATGTTACAGCCTGGGTAAATAAGGTAAAGGCTGTGCATCCTGATGCTAAGTTTTCTGTTGAAGCTAAGATTGATGGTCTTAGTATGACCCTTAGATACGAAAGGGATTCCATGGGTAAGCTAAAGCTTACTCTTGCGGAAACCAGAGGAGATGGGATAGTCGGAGAGGATGTTACTGCAAATGCTTTAGTAATTCCAGATGTTAAGCAGTATTTGGACTTACCTTATGATTCCCTACAGCTTAGAGGCGAGGTATACATGTCTCACGAGGATTTTGACAGATTTAACAGTGAGCAGGAGCTTAAAGGCGCAAAGCTTGCAGCAAATCCTAGAAATCTGGCAGCAGGAACACTTAGACAATTAGATGCAAATATAACCAAAGAGCGCGGGCTTAAGATGTTTGTCTTTAATGTTCAGCAGGGACCTGAAGAGCTTACATTAAGTCACTGTGATGGAATGGATAAGCTATCTGCTTGCGGTATTCCTACAGTATTTCATAAAAAATGTGAAACTGCAGAGGAAATTCTTTCAGTTATAGATGAAATTGGAGATTTGCGAGGAGAGTTCCCATTTGATATAGATGGTGCTGTTGTAAAGATAGACCAGGTGGCATACAGAAATGATTTTTCTACCAGCGCTAAGTATACTAATGGTCATATTGCTTACAAGTATCCGCCTGAGGAGAAGGAAACTAAGCTTTTGGATGTAGAGCTTTCTGTTGGAAGAACTGGAAGAGTTAATCCTACAGCAATATTTGAGCCAATTCGTTTATGCGGTACATCAGTTAGCCGTGCTACACTTCATAATCAGGATTTTATTGATGATTTAGATATTGGTATTGGTGATACAATTGTTGTTTACAAATCTGGTGAAATCATACCTAAGGTGAAAGAAGTAGTTCATTCTAAAAGACCTGCAGGAGTTACTACCTATAAGATTCCTAACATCTGTCCAGTATGTGGCGGTCATGTTTCAAGAGATGCTGACACCGCAGATATGAAGTGTACAAACCCTAGCTGTCCAGCTCAGCTTGTAAGGCATATCATTAATTTTGTTTCAAGAGATGCAATGGATATCAAGGGATTTGGGGATGTATATGTTGAGGATTTAGTAAAGCTGGGTTATATCAAAGATATTGCTGATATTTTTTATCTCAAGAATTACCGTGATGAACTTGTGGAAAAGGGAATCATTGGAAAAGAGAAGAATACTGATAAGCTCTTAGGCGTTATTGATGGTGCAAAATCAAATGACGCAAGTAAACTGTTCACTGGTTTTGGCATTCCTAATGTAGGCAAGGCAGCAGCGAAGACTTTATTATCTCAGTTTAAGGATATTGAGAAAATCATGGAGCTAAGCGTAGAGGAGCTTACCCAAGTTAATGATATTGGCGAAATCAGTGCCAATTCTATTTATGATTATTTGCATAATCCTGTGAATATAGATATTATAGCCAGATTAAAGGCTGCAGGAGTAAATATGGTTGAGGCTGAGAAGGAAGGTGCAACAGATACCTTTGCAGGGCTTACCTTTGTAATAACAGGAACCCTTCCTAACATGGGGCGAAAGGAAGCCCAGGAGCTTATTGAACTAAACGGAGGCAAATGCGCAGGTTCTGTTTCAAAAAAAACCAGCTATCTACTTGCAGGAGAAGCGGCTGGAAGTAAGCTAGACAAGGCTAATTCATTGGGAGTAAAGGTAATTTCCGAGGAGGAATTACTTGAAATGATTAATTCAAAAGTTATATTGTAGTAGGTAAATTTACAGCACAAAATGGAGAAAAACTATGCCAATTAGAACACAAAACGATTTACCAGCAAAGGCAATTTTGGAGCATGAGAATATTTTCGTTATGGATGAGAATAGGTCAACACACCAGGATATTCGACCTATTAGTATTGCTATTCTTAATCTTATGCCACTTAAAGAGGCAACGGAGCTTCAGCTACTTCGCTCACTTTCAAACACACCATTACAGGTGGATGTGACATTTCTTACTGTGGGAAGCCACGAAAGCAAGAATACCAGCAAGACCCACTTAGATACATTTTATGAGCATATCGAAGATGTATACGACAGATACTTTGATGGCTTAATTATAACAGGTGCGCCTGTGGAACAGATGCCATTTGAAGCGGTGGACTACTGGGAAGAATTGTGCAAGGTTTTTGAATGGACAAAGACGCATGTCACCTCTACACTACATTTGTGCTGGGGATGCCAGGCAGGTCTTTACTATCGTTATGGTATTCAAAAATACGATTTGGACGAGAAGAAATTTGGCGTGTTCCCACACCGTGTACAGAATCGCAAAATCCCTTTGGTGCGTGGATTTGACGATATATTCTACGCTCCT
>CAMNPQ010000264.1 GCA_946548305.1 uncultured Pseudobutyrivibrio sp. | reverse complement strand
TCATTTTCTATACGATATGCAACTGGATCAGCCGCATCATGGCTGATGTGAAATGGATGAATATTTAAAGAGCCCAAGATAAAGTCCTCGTCTGGCCTTATCACATGAAAAAGTGAATCATCTATGGTGCCGAGACTTTTCATAGAACGTATAGCTGAAATTGTGCCAGCCGTGGCATAAATGGGAATATGATACTTCCTAGAGATAACACCCAGCCCCGAAACATGGTCTGAATGTTCGTGTGTAATAAGCAAAGCGTCCATATCTGCTGTGGTATAGTCATATTTATTCATACCAGCTTCAATGCGCTTTCCAGAAATCCCAGCGTCAATCATTACGTGGGTGCTATCATCACCCACGCAAATACAATTTCCGCTGCTACCGCTTGCAATACTAAAAAAATCCATTATTACTTAATCTTCTTTCCAAAAACACTCAATCTCGTCACCTGCATGCAGTTCTTTTGCATAACCGCATTTTTCCCCATTTACCTTGGTGATTAGCTCTCTGCCGCCTCCCTCATTAGGGTCAAAATCAATGAGATTATATATATCAACAAAGATATAGTCCTTTTTCCCAGACATAACCATATCCTTGCCATTTATCTTCACTGGAATATCAACAGTTTCTATTTTTATCTTTGTACGAGCATCTGTTACAGGTGGCATTTCTTCTGCTGGAGCCTCATAGTCCTCTGGGAGTCCTTCCCCATCTTCAACCAGGTACTCCCCTGCATAAGCCACTGCAGACGCTGTAGTCCAATCTATAACAAAATTTTCATATATAAGTGATTCTTTACTTGATGGGCGATTGTTTACAAGAATCTCATATCTATCATCAATAGTGACATCCATAAACTCTGCCAGCTGACCTACTGTGTAGAATGGTCTGGTTTCAATAACATCCCCTTCCTTTATCACATAGGTAGGTGGTTCCATTGAACCATTGACCTCCACAAACTTTGGACATTTTACTCTGTGTCCACATACTGTAAAGTATAGATATTCTGTTGTAAATTCGGATAAATCCGCAATTGTACCTTTGCCCCCTTCGCCCACTGTGGATGGCACAAGAGTGACATCACAGTTGAATTCCAAAGGTGTGTTGATACCTACAGTGCGCCCATTCATAGTCACTACTGCAGATTCTCCTTCTGTACCTCTAATCATGCGGGATACGCCATTTACAGTAAAGTTTACCTCTCTACCACGTCTTGGGAAGAGCTGGTCAGCTGAGAATCCTGCCTGCATAGCTGCATCCACTATTGTAAGCTGACCATTATCATATAATTTCATCATTTCACCATTGAAATGTATCATGATGAAATTGTTCTTTGCCTCATAATAATTCAAACAGATGCCTATAGGAGTAACTAAAAGAGAATCCTTTTTAACATCCTCCTCCTCAAAGACAATTTTTTTCATGACTTCTTCTCCACGAAGAGCCACACGCTCTGGAACTATTTTTAAGTCTTTAGCAAGAGCCTCTGTAAAGCCGTGGATTTTTCCGCCACCGCCTACTACGAATGCTGCCGATACTGATTTACCGCCATTTAGCTCCTGTATTTTTGTAGACACCTCCAGGGCAATCTTTTCCATTACAGGATCTGTCAATTTCCATACATCTTCTGATTTGATAGTATGGCTGATTCCCATAATGTCCTCGTATGTAATGTCTCCACCGTCTGTAGATGCACGCTTGATGCTTTCTGCCGTGGCAAAATCCACCAAAAACTCATGGACTAGCACCTCTGTCAGCTCATCTCCTGCCATAGGAATCATGCCATAGGCAATGATACTGCCATCTCTGGTAACACAAATATCGGATGTTCCTGCACCCACATCTATAAGGGCAATGTTCAACATTCTGAAATTTGGTGGAATGGCAACATTGATGGCTGCAATAGGCTCCAATGTGAGATTGGCAACAGATAAGTCTGCCTTACCTACAGCGGAATAAAGACCATCTACTACATCCTCTGGAAGAAATGTAACAATGATATCCTCTCCTATTACCTCAGCCTTGTGGTCCTCAAGTGATGAAAATACATCTCCATTTAAATAGTATTTAACTGTAGAGTAGCCTACACAAAAGAATTTGTATTTCTGATTTTCCTCACCCTTGATTTCCTTACCTGCCTGCTCTATACCCATCATATCAAGAGTGTGTAAGTCTTCACCTGTGACAACTGTCTCTTCTGGATATTCCATCTCCACATGAGTTGTAACTGTGCGAAGTACACGACCAGCTGCTGCTATGCATACTTCTGTAAGATTCAGACCTGTCTTTGCTTCTAATACCTTTTTCACATCATTGCAGGTGGCACCAACACGTCCAATATCGTGAATCTGACCATCCAGCATTGCCCTGGTGTCGTGCTCTTTTAAATCCTGGGCAATAACATGAAATTCATCCCCTTCGAGATATCCCACTGTACCTATAACATTTCTGGTACCAATATCCAGTCCAAATACAATATCCTTTGTCTCCATGAAAACTACTCTCCTCGTAATTTTTCTTCTGCTAAAATCTGGCGTAACTGAGAAAGTGTCTGCTGCTTATCGCCACTATTATCTATAACTCTATCGCAGTGCTCCCTAAAGGAAGCGTCGCTGCGTTGCTTTGAAATGGTATTTTTGATGCGAGTCTCACTATAGCCTCTGCTTTTCTTTAGACGTTCTGTTCTCACAGCTTCGTCTGCGTAAATGTACCACATCTCATCCACAAGTTTACCATATCCACATTCTATGAGCAATGCAGCTT
>CAMNPQ010000263.1 GCA_946548305.1 uncultured Pseudobutyrivibrio sp. | reverse complement strand
TTGCGTGGGCTCTTGCCTTGCAGTCTACAATTACATAGTTACCTATTATCCAGACAAGGATGTACACGTTTTTCTTGACCCTATCCCAAATATTTTCAAGTTTTTGAAAAATGCGGATAAAATAGAGGATATTCATACCCTGCCACAGGATACTGTGTTTGATTTATACATAGCTTTAGATTGCAGCGAAGGCGGCAGACTTGGGGATGCCTTTAACTTTTTTGCAAAGGCAAAAGAGACTATATGCATTGACCATCATTTTACAAATGGAGGCTTTGCAAAACATAGCTATATTATCCCTGATGACAGCTCCACCTGTGAACTTGTGTATAATCAGTTTGGCAAGGAAAAAATCACAAAGGATATTGCAGAGTGTCTGTATCTTGGAATCATACATGATACAGGAGTATTTCAGTATTCCTGCACAACAGAGGCTACCATGGCAGCTGCAGGCTTTCTCATGACAAAGGGAATCGATTATCCAAAGATTTGCACAGACACTTATTTTGCCAAGACAATGATTCAAAATCGCATGTTGGGAAAGGCTTTGCTTTCCTGCAAAACATATCTTGATGGCAAGGTCATTGCCGCTGTAATCACAGCAGAGGATATGGCAGAATATGGAGCTGAGAGCAAGCACTTAGAAGGCATTGTTCAACAGCTCAGAGACACCACAGGTGTAGAGGTGGCTGTATTCCTTTATGAGCTTTCGGACGGGGATTTCAAAGGCAGCACCCGTGCCACTGGCGATGTAGATCTTACAGCTATTACCGGCAAATACGGTGGCGGTGGTCACAAAAAAGCAGCAGGCTTTTCTGTGAATACCAAAGAACCATGGGCAATTATTGATGATGTAGTTTCAATGATAGAAACACAACTTAAAGAGTTAGGAATGTACTAATGAATAGTGGCATAATCAATGTTTACAAAGAAGCCGGGTATACTTCATTTGATGTGGTTGCCAGGCTTCGTGGCATTTTAAAGGTAAAAAAAATAGGTCATACAGGCACCCTGGACCCTGATGCTACAGGAGTTCTGCCAGTATGCATAGGCAAGGCGACAAAGCTATGTGACATGCTTACAGACAAGGATAAAGTGTACGAATGCAAAATGCTGCTAGGCACTGAAACTGACACCTATGATATGAGCGGACGCATTTTATCAAGGAAAAGTGTTACAGCTACTGAGGATGAAGTGGTTAAAGCAATAAATTCATTTATTGGTGACATAATGCAGGTTCCACCTATGTATTCCGCACTAAAGGTAAATGGTAAAAAGTTATATGAGCTGGCAAGAGAGGGCATCGAAATTGAGAGAAAGCCTCGTCCAGTAACCATATATGATATAGAAATACTAGATGTGAGCCTCCCTGAGGTGACAGCAAAAATACACTGTAGTAAAGGCACCTACATCAGGTCCTTGTGTCATGACTTAGGTGAAAAGCTAGGTTGTGGCTGCGCCATGAAATCCCTTATTAGAACCAGGGTTAGCATTTTTGATATAGCAGATGCCAGAACCATAGATGAGATTGAGCGCATAACAAAGGCTGGCAACATAGATAAAATCATATTGTCCTTAGACCAGGCTTTTGAGGGACTTAGCACAGTGTTTGTTATTCCTGACGAGGATGCTGTAAGGCTTGCCATTAATGGAGCTTCCATAGAAGCTGACAGAGTATTTAGCGAATCAGTAAGCTACTTTGAAGAAAATGAACGCTATAGGCTGTATCTACCTGACAACAGGTTCTTAGGTATATACACATATACTGCTTCTATATTTAAACTGGAAAAATTTTTCCTTGAATAAGAGAGAATAACACCATGGAATATTTACACACTTTATTTGACACAAAAATTACAGAACCAACAGCTATTACTGTTGGAAAGTTCGATGGAATACATAAGGGTCACAACATTCTTACTACAGATATTATAGAAAAGAATAAGTCAGGCTTTAAGTCTTGCCTTATCACATTTACCAATTCTGTGAGACAGGCTATTGATAAGGACGATTCACCATCACTTATCACCAACAAAGAGCGCACCTTTATGTTGGAAAAAAACGGTCTTGATTATTTGATTGAATGTCCCTTTGACAAGCAGCTGATGGAAACAGACGCAGAAGCTTTCATCAGGCTTTTAAGTGATAATCTGAATATGAAATACATGGTTGTGGGCTCTGATTTCACATTCGGATACAAGGGTATGGGAAATGTGAGCCTGCTTAAAGACCTTTCAAATAAGTATGGGTTTGAACTAAAGGTTGTTGAGAAAATCAAAAAAGACAACAGGGATATTAGCAGCTCATTTATCAGAGAAGAACTGAAAAATGGTAATATAGATGCTGTTAATGATATGTTAGGCTACGAATATTTTGTGTGGGGAGAGGTGGTACACGGAGCACATCTTGGCACCAAAATAGGTATTCCTACCATAAATATTACTCCTGAAAAGACAAAGCTTGTACCTAAATTTGGGGTATATGTAACCACTATTGATTTTGATGGAAGGCTTTACCATGGGGTGACTAATGTGGGCACCAAACCATCTGTTTCAAGTGAAAATATTGTGGGTATTGAAACCCATATATTAGATTACAATGGCGATTTATACGGCAAATATGTAAAAGTAACCTTTCAAAAGTTTTTGCGTTCTGAAATGAAATTTGCCTCTGT
This sequence comes from uncultured Pseudobutyrivibrio sp., assembly GCA_946548305.1. GTDB lineage: Bacteria > Bacillota > Clostridia > Lachnospirales > Lachnospiraceae > Pseudobutyrivibrio. Next base: position 123 of record CAMNPQ010000263.1, on the reverse strand, counting down.
AGAAGAGCTAAAAGAGCAAATGGGAAAGGATAAGCTTGTAGCAAAAAAGTATTTTAATAGTAGCTTTAAGTATAACTAAAATCAAAGTCGAGCTTTGATTTTAGTTATAGTATTACAAAAATA
>CAMNPQ010000262.1 GCA_946548305.1 uncultured Pseudobutyrivibrio sp. | reverse complement strand
TTACCGTTTTCAAAATAGATGATCTTGGCATCCTCACCACCAAGCTCGATAGCAACATCAGTCTTTGGAGCATAGTGAGTAAGGGCAGTAGAAACCGCAATAACCTCCTGTACAAATTCCACGCCAAGGTGCTTAGCAAGGGTAAGTCCGCCACTTCCTGTAATCATAGGACATACCTGGAGCTTGCCCAAGGCAGATTTTGCCTGGGTTAATAAATCTGTGAGAGTTTGCTGAATATTTGCAAAGTGTCTCTGATAATCTGAAAATAAAAGTTTGTTATCGTCATCAAGAACTGCAATTTTAACTGTTGTAGAGCCGATGTCGATACCTAATTTGAATAATTTGTTCTCCATAAAAATTAGTTCTTTCTTATTAAAATGTATTATTCACAACATGGGGTATTATATATGGAGATTCAAAAATATACAATAAACAAAACTACCAAAGTGTTATGAAAATGATTTAAAGATTTTTAATTTTACACAATTGAAAAAAATAAAATTTATTCTTTACAAACAAACCTTGCTGTTGTAAACTTTCATAGTAATTGAGCGTTTGGTTTTTGAGGGGAGTCCTTCAAAAAAAAAACGCTTTTTTTATTTGCGGAGGCTATATGTCGAATTTATCAGTTGATGATATTATTGATTTTGTAGAAGAGAATGACGTTAAATTTATCCGTCTAGCTTTTTGTGACCTATACGGTACACAAAAAAACATATCTATAATGCCACAGGAGTTGAGACATGCCCTTACAGAGGGTGTTAATTTCGACTCCTTTCTTATTTCAGGGTTTACTGATGAAAATGCTTTAGATTTATTTTTGATGCCTGATCCTGACACGCTACATATCCTTCCATGGAGACCACAGTCTGGCAGGGTAATCAGGATGTACTGCAATATTGTTCAGGCAGATGGTACACCTTATATTTACGATTATCGTAATTTCTTGAAGAACACCCTAAATGAATGTGAAAGCCTTGGTTTCACTACAAAAATGGGGCTTAAATCAGAATTTTATTTGTTTAAGACTGATGAAAACGGCAATCCTACAGATGAGCCGTTTGACAATGGCGGCTATCTGGACGTGGCACCAAACGACAAGGGAGAAAATATCAGACGTGAAATATGTCTTACCCTTGAAGAAATGGGAATCATGCCTCAATCCTCTCATCATGAAAGAGGACCTGGTCAAAATGAAATAGATTTTATGCCAGCTGATGTTTTAACCACTGCTGACAATTTGGTCACTTATAAAAATGTTGTAGAAAACATTGCAGCAAGAAATGGTGTTTTCGCATCTTTTGACCCATTGCCAATCACGGATGCCCCTGGAAACGGCTTGCATATTAAGATGGCAAATTATAAAGGACAAAACAATCTCCAGGATACTGACAAAGAATTTTCCGAAGCCTTTATGGCAGGCATTTTAAACAGAATGAGGGATATCACACTGTTTTTAAATTGTCGCAAGGATTCCTACAATCGTTTTGGAATGTCGGAAGCTCCAAAATATATTACATGGTCATCTCAAAATAATTCCAGATTATTCAGAGTGCCTGAAATTAATGGAAAATGTGACCATTTTATTTTGCGCTCCCCGGATTCTTGTATAAATCCTTATTTAGCCAGTGCTATGATAATACAGGCTGGGCTTGCTGGAGTTAAAAATAAAGAACAGCTTCCACCAGCACTAGAGGTAAATTCCAGATTTTTAACAAAAGAGCATATGGCAGATTTGGCTGTACTTCCTCTTAGCATAGAGGAAGCCATAGAATGTGCTAAAAACAGTGAGTTTATTAAAACTTCGGAATTTGCCCCAATTGCAGACAGATATATAGAAACTATCAGAAATTATATTTAACGGAGCAGGCATATGGAAAGGGCATTGATTGTCTGCGACAACGAAAAAGGAACTGACTTTTACAAGGGATTCCTAAAGGAAAATGGCATAGTTGACATACTCGTAACTGAAAATGGTCCAAAAGGTAAAAGAGCACTTTTAGATTATGATTTTGACTTATGCATAATAAACAGCCCTATATCAGGAAGTCTTGGAGAGGAACTGGCAATTGACATAGCTGAAAAAAATATGTGCCAGGTCATATTGTTTGTAAAAGCCGAGTTTATGGAGGAAGTCACAGCACACGTAGAGGATTATGGTGTCATAACCGTCTCTAAGCCGATTAATAAGCAATTATTTTGGCAGGCACTAAAGCTTGCCAGAGTGGCTCAAAGACGTATAAATATGGCTAGAAAAGAAAGCGTGAAACTGGAAAAGAAGCTGGAAGATTTAAAAATAATTTCCAGGGCAAAGCTACTGCTTATAATTAATAAGGACATAACAGAACAAGAAGCGCACAAATATATTGAAAAACAAGCAATGGATACACGTTTAGCGCGTGTGGAGGTTGCTAAAGAAATAATTAGAAAATATGAAGGAGAGTAAAATGACAAAGCATGTATTTGTTACCGGTGGTGTAGTATCAGGCTTAGGAAAAGGTATTACGGCTGCGTCCCTTGGACGTCTACTTAAAATGAGAGGATATAAGGTTGCTTCGCAAAAGCTTGACCCATATATGAACGTTGACCCTGGTACAATGAGTCCATATCAGCACGGAGAGGTTTTTGTTACTGATGATGGAGCAGAAACAGATCTTGATTTAGGACACTATGAGCGTTTTATAGATGAAAGTCTTAATAAATATTCTAATCTGACATCTGGTAAGGTTTACTGGAATGTATTAAATCGAGAGAGAAAGGGTGAGTATTTAGGACAGACAGTACAGGTTATTCCACACATTACT
>CAMNPQ010000261.1 GCA_946548305.1 uncultured Pseudobutyrivibrio sp. | reverse complement strand
AATCCTATTTCAGCAGTTCTTTCAGTAACTGAAACAAGCATTATATTCATAACGCCTATACCACCTACCAGCAAAGAAATCGCTGCTATCCATATTAACATAGAATTGGTGGATGAGGAAAGCTGTTGTAATTGTTGCGCCTGTTCCAATAAATCCTTTGACTGATATTTTATAGTTGTATCAGTTGGATTTATGCTCTGGTTTATAATATCCGCAGTTTTCTTTCCTGCTGCTGTCATGTCGTCAGTGGAAACGGCTCTAACCAGCACATTTTCTGGTTCGTCATATCTGTAGCTTATAGGCCAGTCAGATATAGGAATGTAAATAGTGCCTGATTCATCCTGTTTGTAGGTCTCATAATCGGAAACAGAATTTATAACCGGCTCAAAAGAAGATCTGGATGTAACAACACCTATCACCACATAAGAATCCTGTCCTATTTCTAAAACCTTTCCGATAGCTTCCTCATTACTTAGCAGATTTGAAGCTATCCCGTCATCAATAACGCAAACCTTTTTAAAGTTTTTTATTTCATCTTCAGAAAAAATACGCCCCTTTTTTATTGTGAGATTTGCCGTTTCAAAATAGTCTCTTTCTACGCCTTTTACATAGCCTCCGTTCATGGCATTATTCATGTAATAGACACCTTCATATATCTGCCTGCTGGTATATTTACTGGCTGATTTAACCTCTTCTAATGAACGGATTTCATTCATTACATCATCACTAATCTGAGTAACACCAAAGGGTGGGTCATTGTAGCTCATGTCATAGGGCCAATCATTTTGATAGAGCTGAATGTCAACAGTATTAGAGCCAGAACCAATCAGATTTTGCTTGATTTGTTGATTCGTGCCTTCAATTGTGGACACTATGGCAATAATAGCCGCAATGCCTATGATAATACCAAGCATTGTCAGAAAAGATCTTAATTTATGAGTCCATATACCTCTAAAGGCTAATCTTAAGTTCTCTAGCATGTTATCTCCCTAAACAATTATTCAATATAATCAACTATTTTACAGGTAATACCTTCCATGGCACCATTTCCATATGGAAACGCCAGATAATCTTCAATAGTAATACCGCTTTTTATTTCAACCATGGAGCCCCAAAGTGTTTTTCCCACTTTTACGTATTCTTTTTTGAGGCTATTATTATCGCCCATCTTCATTACATAGTTTCCAGATGAATCTTTTCTGACAAAATATGAAGGAATATACAATCCACTAGCCTCCTGGTCACCTGGGGTAATGGTTATGTCCACAGCTGTACCAATCTCTATCCCGCTATTTCTGTCAAAGCTGGCTTTAAAGGCATAATTACTGCTGTTGCTGTTGCCACTTCCATTGTAGAAATTTTGGTCATTGCTAGGACTGTCACTGATTTCTGTGATTACTGCCTCAGCGGAGACTCCATTCTCCCAGGATGTAACAGATACAGTGTCCCCCACATTTACTTTACCTAAATAAAACTCACCGATACTGCCAGAAATAAAATACTCATCAGTTGCTGAAACCACAATAAAGGGTTGGGTATTGTTGTAATTATCCTTATTTTGAACCTTCGAAACAGTTCCAGATACCTTTGCTATAATTTGTCCGCTATCAGTGGTATTTTTCATTACCTCTAATTCATTTTCCAGCTTTCTATATTCCAAATCCAGCTTTTTAACACTCATTGTTTGAGTATCTATTTCTGTCTTCAGTTGACTTGGAGTTAAGCCAGTAGGCTTGCCCCCATGGGTCTGTTTTCCCTCTATATCAAAGGTATCCTCACCTACTATCTTTTGAGTTTCTCCATCTAAATATAAAATGGATGCAAGCCAGCTATAGGTGTCATGCTCCTCCTCAATAGAAAACTTATCCCCATTATTTTCCACATAGGATTTAATGTTGGAAGTTTTAGACTCATCTTCAATCTCTTTATAATTTCCACCATTATCATTAAAGCCTGGATATAAATATGTTGTACCTGTAACCTCTCCAGTCACATTATAGGTATAGAGAACTACAATATCTCCTGCGTGATAGTCTAGCCCGTCAATGGTTATATCCTCTGAGGCAACATATCCCTTTGCCGCAAGATAGTCTGTGTCATGGTAAACCTCCTGACTATGCATATATTCAGGTATTGGAGTGGTATTCTCAAGCCTTTGAAGCTTTAGCTGCTCCACCTTAAGATTATGTGCAGCCTTTTCAAGTTGCAGGGTTTTACCATTTATATCCTGGGTTTCTTTTTTTACCACCATGAGAACATCGCCTTCATTCACGTGGTCCCCTGCTGCTACATTCACACTGACTATTTCAGTCCCTGAGGCTATGTAGGCTGTCTGGGATTTTTCAGATGTAACATCACCATAGCTTTGGATGGTATCTCCCCAGTATCCATCCATGGCACTAGAAGAAATAGCTACAACATCCGCAGTCTTTTTACTTCGACTATATCTGTACCCAAAATAAAGTCCAAGGGCAGCTATCAAAATAATAATTATTATGATAATAATAGGTTTAAGCTTCTTCATTTGCTGCCTCCTGCTCCAGACCGTCATACAGTTTTCCATCTACAATTCTATATATCTTTTTTGCATGACTAGCGATATTGGCATCATGGGTAATCATAATTATGGTAGTGCCCTCATCATTCAGGCTTTTAAACAAATCCATAATTGCCGCACCTGACTTTTGATCAAGAGCTCCAGTAGGCTCATCTGCAAGCAACACCTTAGGATTGTTCACTATGGCTCTGGCAATAGCCACCCTCTGCTTTTGACCACCAGAAAGCTGATCTGGTCTAAATTTCACCCTGTCTTGAAGACCTAC
>CAMNPQ010000260.1 GCA_946548305.1 uncultured Pseudobutyrivibrio sp. | reverse complement strand
TGCTGCTGTAACAGGGCTTGCTAAATATATCTGCACCTTATTTGTGCCCATTCTACCTAAAAAGTTTCTATTATTAGTAGAAACAACCACCTCGTTATCAGTCAGTATTCCACCACCTCTACCGCAACATAAGCCACAGCCAGGAGTCGTGATGATACAGCCTGCATCATTCAGTATCTCCAATGTTCCGTCATGTAAGGCGTCTCTGTACACCTTTCGACTGGCTGGAGTTACTATCATTTTTAAATATGGAGCAATCTTTTTCCCTTTTAGAATTAAAGCAGCAGCTCTTAAATCCTCTAAACGTCCATTAGTACAAGAGCCTAAGAACACCTGATCAACCTTTGTTCCTTTTAGCTCACTGACAGGCTTTATATTGTCAACAAGTGAAGGACAAGCCAAAACAGGCACCATATCTTCTGCCTTATATCTTAAAATCCTAGAGTATTTAGCGTCATCATCAGCTCTTAGGGCTTTTATACTATCGTCATAAGGTATTTTACAATAATCGCAGGTCTTTTCATCTGGAACGAAAAGTCCGCATTTTGCCCCAGCTTCAACAGACATATTCGACATGGTCATTCTGCTGGCTACACTCATGGCTTCTACAGTGCTTCCAGTGAATTCAATAGATTGATAAGTGGCACCTGAGGCTGTCAAATCCCCTATTATTCTAAGAATAATATCTTTTGATGTAACATCACCTGGCAAAGTACCATCTATTTCTACCTTGATTGTCTCTGGTACTCTAATCCACAGCTGTCCTGTACCTAGAATGCCTGCCATCTCGGTATAGCCAATTCCTGTGGAAAAAGCACCCACACAGCCATATGTAACAGTATGGCTATCCGTCCCAAATGCTATATCTCCAGGCTTTACATAACCAGCTTCTGTCATTAACTGATGACATATGCCATCAGTTCTGTGAACATTTTTAATGCCATATTTTTTTGCAAATTCGTCTCCTACTCTAAAGTGTCTTGTATCATCCACCTGTGTGGCAGGAAGAAAATGATCATATATAAGCACAACGCTATTTGGATTTGCAACCTTTTTGAAACCCATTTCCTCGAATTTTTGCACTGCAAAAGGAACCATGATATCGTCAATCATGCACCAATCCACATCAACAGTGACAATGTCTCCGGGCTTTACTTCGTGTCCAACTTTATTTCCAATAATTTTTTCTACTAATGTATGTCCCATAAACTCACCATTACTCTAATCCATTTTTTTGACGCATAGCTTTAACCAAACCACCTGCATTAAGTATTTCCATGAGGTTATCTGGAAGTGATGCTATTTCATAGCTCTTACCATTTACAACAATTTTTTCTCCAGGAGTTACTTCCGCAATATCTCCCTCTTTTACTTCATCATACAGATCTGGTTGTTCTATTAAAAGAAGTCCGTTATTAATAGCATTTCTAAAAAATATTCTGGCATAGCTTTTTGCAACAATACATGATATGCCAAGAGCTTTCACCACTTCTGGAGCCTGCTCCCTAGATGAACCGCAGCCAAAATTATGCCCTGCGACTATCATATCTCCTGGCGAAACCATGCCTGCCAAATCAGCTCTAAGAGGACTAAAGGCATAAGGCTTCATATCTTCTACAGTTTTCATTGCCAAATATTCAGTAGGCAAAATAATATCTGTATCTATGTCATCTCCTAATTTCCATATTTTCGCTTTAAACATACTAAACCTCCGAAGTAATGTATCCCTTTATGGCAGATGCTGTCACTGTAGCTGCACTGGCGAGGTAAACAAATGAGTCCTTATGTCCGGCACGTCCTTTGAAGTTTCTGGTACCTGTAGAAATCAATGTCTCTCCTTCTCCAATAACTCCCTGGCATGCTCCCCAGCAAACAGAGCAGTTAGGGTTCATAACCATAGCTCCTGCTTCCATAAAGGTATCTAGTATTCCTTCTTTTAATGCCTGCTTGTAGACAGCTCTGCTGGCTGGTACAACCAAAAATCTAACGCCCTCAGCAACATGCTTTCCCTTTATAATACTTGCACCAACTCTTAAGTCCTCTATTCTTCCGTTGTTGCAGCTGCCTAGGAATGCCTCATCAATTTTTACATCACTGCACTCAGATACAGGCACGATATTGTCTACAAAATGAGGCTTTGCAACAATTGGCTCAATCTCGTCTAAATCAATATCAAAAACCTCAGAAAAAACTGCATCTTCATCTGACTTAAAAATCTCTTTAGGCTCTCTACCGTGCTCTTTTAAATAATCTAAAACCAAATCATCCACTTCCATGAGTGCGGTTTTAGCTCCGGCCTCCACACACAGGTTGCAGATAGCTATCCTGTCTGCTATTGATAAGGTAGCTAAGCCTTCTCCTGCAAATTCCATCGCCTTATAATTTGCACCATTAGCGGAAATACGTCCAATAATTGTAAGTATCAAGTCTCTGGCATAAACACCTTCTTTTAGCTTTCCATGGAGATTAAAACGGATTGTCTCTGGAACAAGTAGCCAGGAAGTGCCTGTAACCATGCCATATAAATAGTCTGTGCATCCAACGCCTGTTCCAAATGCTCCTAAAGCTCCGTAGGCGCAGGTGTGAGAATCTGCTCCAAAAATCAATTCCCCTGGGCGCACATGATTTTCAACCATAATCTGGTGACAAACACCTTCCCCTTCGTAGAAGGTGATATTATTTGCCTTTGCAAACTCTCTCATCTTTTTATGACTGGCAGCAGTTTTGGGGCTGTCAGAAGGAATATTGTGGTCAATAATCCAAATGAGCTTGCTTGCATCAGCAATATGAGGATTTTTCAAATTATTGTACATATCAATGGTCAAATGGGTAG
>CAMNPQ010000259.1 GCA_946548305.1 uncultured Pseudobutyrivibrio sp. | reverse complement strand
CCTGAAATGATGTCTTCGATGCCAAAGGGACTTACAGCTGCAACAGGTATGGATGCTCTTACACATGCTATCGAAGGCTATACAACAAAAGCAGCATGGGAAATGACAGATATGTTCCATCTTGAAGCTATCCGCCTTATCTCTAAGAATCTTCGTGATGCTGTAGAAAACAAAAAGGAAGGCCGTGAGGGAATGGCTCTTGGTCAGTATATCGCAGGTATGGGCTTCTCAAACGTAGGTCTTGGTATTGATCACGCTATGGCACACACACTTTCAGCACATTATGACACTCCACACGGTGTTGCTTGTGCTATGTTCCTTCCAATTTCTATGGAATTCAACCGCGAATACACAGGGGAGAGACTTCGTGAGGTTGCTAGAGCTATGGGAGTAGAAGGTGTTGACAATATGTCTCAGGATGAGTATCGTGATGCAGCTATTGCAGCAGTAAAGAAGCTCTCTGAGGATGTAGGTATTCCTAAAACCCTGGACAAAATCAAAGAAGAAGATTTAGACCAGCTTGCTACAGACGCACTCAATGATGCATGCTATCCAGGCAACCCACGTGAGGCTACCAAAGAGCAAGTCATCGAAATGTTCCGTATGCTCATGGCATAAGACCGCAGACTAGCGAGGACGCCCATAGTTACGGCTACAAGCCTTAATAATTCTCCGCTTCACTGACACGTGAAGCTTGAGAATTATAAGAGCTTGTTGCCTACTATGGGCTAAAAAAAAACATCCAGTAGACATCAAGCTATAATATTTCTTAAGCGAAGCATTCTAAGCTGAGCGTAGAAATATTAGCTTTATGTCGTAACTGGGTGTTTTTTGTTTAGTCTATGATTATGCCATGGGCGTCGGAACTAGCGGGTTCCGCGAGGATTCCAGATGAGATCATCCCACTGCTCTAGCTGCTCTTCGGTCATGAATCCGTTGGAGGTTCCCATGTAGCCTATTTTATTGGCGGCAAACAAGAGTGCCTTGTGGACTGCTACCGTAGAATCAGCAGTTTTTAGGTAGTAGTGTAGGAAGCATGCAAACATGGCATTTCCAGCACCAGCTGTATTGACAATCTGACCAGACCTGACAGGGTCATAGTGAGCGGTAAAATCCTTGTGCTTGTCATATAGCAGGGCACCTTTTTCACCTTGACCAAGTATGATGATTTCAGGGTCATATTTCTCAACCATTTCTTTTACAAATGCATAGGGCTCCTCGTCAATGGAATTATCATTGAAGTAAAGGATATTGGCATTTTTTAAAAAGTCTTCATTATAGATTTCCTTATCACGCTTGAAAGAGTGAATTTTAACTGCCAGCTTTTTATTGTGGTCGATGGCTCTTTGGATAAATGGTCGGCAGAAATTTACATTGGAAAGCACCATCATGTCACAATCTGGCACTAATGGGTCTACCAAAAGCATATTGTATTTGGCATCACGGATATCTTTTAAATCCTCAAAGCGTTGTCCTTTTCTTCTGGCATCATATAAAAGAACCTCCTGAGGTGTTTCCTTTATAATAGGAAGAGCATATTCTGTGGAAAGAGTAACCTCTCGGTCTTTTGGATTGAAGATACCCAAATCTTCGTTTTCTCCAACCACAGTCATAAATTCCACTTCATCCCCAAGCCATTTCAATGCTAAAGACTCATTGAAAGCATCACCACCAGCAGAAATATAGATGGTATCGCGCTCCCCAGTGTATGGCTCATATTTAATAGGAATTTCTTTAACTTTTACAATAGTTTCTAATTGAGTGATTCCAGCAACTATAAATTTGCTCATAATAACCTCTCCTTGTTTTTGATTTAGAAAGCTTTGCCAATTGTATTCGCATTTATATAGATAATATACCATTATCTGACAAATGAAATGTGAAACCTTTGTGAATATAAGGAAAAATAAATAAGACCAGCTTTAAAAATATTGTTTTTAATTTGGAGCATTTCAAACCTTGAACTAAAAGTTTCATTCGATAATAATTAGTAAAGTGAGAAGGAAATGTTTTGTTTTTCTGATGAAAAACAAAATTTATAGGAGGATTAAATGGAAAATAAAGATTGTGAAAAGCATTATCTAAGGATTTTATCTAAACAGTTTCCAAATGTTGCAACTACAGCAACGGAGATTATCAATTTGCAGTCTATACTGAGCTTACCAAAGGCAACGGAGCATTTTTTGTCTGACATTCATGGCGAGGATGAACAGTTTGCCCACGTTATAAAAAATGGTTCAGGTGCTGTGAAAAGAAAAATAGATGAAGAATTTGGCAATATGCTTTCTGAAAAAGAAAAGAGGGATTTGGCAACACTTATCTATTATCCTGAAGAGCGCATCAGAATGATAAAGGAATCAGATTGGGGCAGTTCCATGGACGATTGGTACGTGGTGATGATTAATAGGCTGATTCAGGTGTGCAAGGCCGCAGCCAGCAAATACACCAGGTCGAAGGTGCGTAAATCCTTGCCAAAGGATTTTGCTTATGTAATAGAAGAACTGATTACTGGTCGTAGAGACCTTGGAGACCAGGAGGCATATTTTAACGAGATAATACATACTGTTATTCGCATTGGAAAAGCACCAGAACTTATAGTGGCACTATCCAATACCATCAGCCGTTTTGTTGTAGACCATCTTCACATTGTGGGAGATATCTATGACAGAGGACCAGGACCACATAAATGTATGGATACACTCATGAAGCATCACAGTGTGGATATTCAATGGGGAAATCATGACATAGTGTGGATGGGAGCGGCGGCAGGACAGCTGGCATGTATAGCCACAGTGCTTAGATTTTCTGCTCGCTACGGTAATCTGGACATACTGGAGGATGGATATGGAATA
>CAMNPQ010000258.1 GCA_946548305.1 uncultured Pseudobutyrivibrio sp. | reverse complement strand
GATATGATAATACTGAAAAATGCCAAAGTCAATAAAAAATTAGCACTCATTTTAAATGAGTGCTAATAACAAACAATTCTATATTTCCTACTCTGAAATACAGTAATAATCAAAGGTGCCTCTGCTTATCAATTTCCCTGCTTCATCTGTCACGTCCACATCTATGATGCAAAACTTTCTTGTACGTTTAATGACATGTCCCTTTGCTGTGATACGCCCAGATTTTGTCCCTTTTAAGAAATAATAATTAGATTGCTGTGTTACATATTGTCGCCCATCTGCTCTGGCTGTATAGCCTGCGCATGTGTCTGCCAAGGTAAAATGAGCACCTCCATGCACCACCCCTAGTACGTTCAGTGTTTCAGGCACTATATCAATATGTGCAGTAGCACCATCTAATTCTATATCGTCCATTACTATGTGATTATATTTTACAAACTCGTTGGCATCTAAGGACTTTTTTAACATATCCATTAATTCTTTGCTCATTTTCCACCTATCCTTCTGATTTGATACGATTCCTTTTCCATTATAGCAAATTTAAATTTAAAAAGGACAGCCCAAGTGGCTGTCCATAATTTATGTGCTTTCTCTTTTTACTAGGCTAACAGGTAGTAATGTGCGCTTTGGAACTGTCTTTCCTTCAGATGCATCTACAACCATATCTACTGCTGCCACAGCCATCTCCTTGATGGGCTGGTGGATTGTAGATATGGGTGGATTGGTGATTTGGGAAATCATGACATCATCAAATCCAACTAGCTTTATATCCTCTGGAACACGTTTCCCTAGCTTTGAACACACTTGTAAAACCTGGGATGCTATCAGGTCAGAGCTGGCGAAAACCCCGTCTATTTCGTCATCCAGCCCTAATGCTGCCTCTAGCAAATCGTGATAATCTAAACTGTTATATTGACCTATATTAGTCTCTAATACTTTGAAAAAGACGCCTCGGGATTTGCACACCTCTTCAAAACCTAATGTTCTGTCATCAGCTGGCATGGAATTTTCCGAAACACCACTGATGTTAAGCAGCCTTTTGCAACCACAATCTATCAGGTGTTGTGCTGCCAGCATTCCCCCTTGTTTGTTGTCACATTCAACAGCAGCTGTGCCGTTTTCTACGAAACGCTCTACTGTCACAAGAGGAATCTTGCTGTCTGTAAACTCCTGTACTGCAACACTGGCAGAAAAAAGTATAATCCCCGCCACTCTATTGCTGGTACACATATCAAGGTACTCTTTTTCTTTGTTGTCTCTGCCTTTAGTATTATAAAGAATTATCTTGAAGCCTTTTTTACTAGCAGCATTTTCAATATTGCTAATCATTTCAGCAAAATACGGATGTCTAATATGTGGAACGATGACGCCAATAGTATTTGTAGCTTTCTTGGATAGAGAACGTGCCACCTCATTAGGGGTGTAATTAAGCTTTTCCATAGCCGCAAATACCTTTGCACGGGTTTTATCGCTTATATATCCTCTATTATTAAGAACTCTAGATACGGTAGTGACAGTCAATCCGCATTCAGCTGCCACATCCTTGAGTGTCGCCATTATGTCCCTCCTCAAAATTTAGTCTATGCAATTCTATTCAGACCTTATTCGCAAAACCGCTGCCTTGCAGCTTTCCTTTTGCTCATAAGGATATCTCGCCAAATGTGAAAATAAATAATTCTGAAAATAAATTTTCAAATTCTTTATTTCCACACTTGGCTCTGAATAGAATTATTTAACAGCACCAGCTGTAATTCCTTCAACAATATATCTTTGTAAGAACAGATATAGTAGAAGAATAGGAAGCATTGCTAGAAGTAGTGCCGCCATTATAAGTCCAGTGTCTGTTGAATATGTGCCATAGAATACCTTTGTTGCAATAGGAATAGTATATAATTCCTTACGTCCTAGTACAAGTGATGGAAGAAGGTAATCATTCCAGAATGCCATAGCGTCAATGATAGCCACTGTTGCAATAGTAGGCTTTAAGATTGGAAATACAATCTGTGAGAAAATCTGCCATTTATTACATCCATCAATTGTAGCTGCCTCTTCAAGAGAGATAGGTACATTGGTATGAATACTTCCATGGAACATAAATGTAGCCATTGAAAGTGAAAAACCTATATGCATGATAATAAGTGTTATTCTATGATTTAACACACCAAAAATTCCACCGTAAAGAGATACCAAAGGAACCATGAGTACCTGGAATGGAATAACCATTGATGCAATCATAAGTACAAATAATATCTTGTTTGCTTTCCAGTTATTTCTAACAATAAGATAAGCTGTCATAGATGAAAAAATGATAGTTCCTATTGTAGAGAAAATGGTTATAATAAGTGAATTTCCAAAAACCTTGAAGAAATTCATCTTATTTATAGCATTTGGAAAGTTCTCTAATGTAAATCCATGCTTACCAATCAGTGCAAGAGGATTGGCTGTAATATCAGCCTTAACCTTGAACACATTGATGATTACCATTATGAAAGGAAATACGAATGCAATAAATAATATCGTAAGTACGATAATCATAATGGCATGTCTGATTTTTTTATTGCGTGCTGCGATTTCATTTTCCATTATGCCTGCACCTCCCCTTTCTTACCAACATAAACTTGTAATCCACCGATTACAGCACAGATAACAAATAAAATCAATGCCTCTGCCTGACCTGTACCATAATCTTTGTTTATAAATGCCTGATTGTACACGTGCATAGCTGCAAGTGCTGAACTTCCATATGGGTCACCATTTGTAAGAGAAAGGTTTACATCATAAACCATGAAACATCTGGTGATTGTAAGGAATAAGCACTGTACAAATGAAGCTGTCATAAGTGGAATAGATATATGAATGATTGACTGTGTTCCTGTACAGCCATCAATTTTAGCCGCCTCAATAACAT
>CAMNPQ010000257.1 GCA_946548305.1 uncultured Pseudobutyrivibrio sp. | reverse complement strand
AAATTCAATAAAAATTCCTCTAGAAGTATTGTTGCAATACGCTCACACGGCTAATCTGATGTGAGAGATGAAATAAGAAAAAATGGGAAGATTGCGTAAAAATACACTGAAGGAGTATGCGGTATCAACAAAAATGATTAACTTTGCATTAATCATTCATTGGAAGAAAAACTACCGGAAAACAGCATCATTATCTCCTCCCTGCTGCATGATGTATGCAAAGCAGACATCTATAAAAAGGTCATAAAAAAAGATGAACGCAGATGGTGATTTGGAGGAAGCCAAGTGCAATTTCAATATGGCAAAGGATAATTGTCCGCTGGTACAGCTTCTGATTGCAGCGGACGGACTTGCGAGTCAGATGTTGGAAAACAACAAATAATATTATGAGGGTAATATTAAGCCGTAAAGGATTTGACAGTTCATGTGGGTGTATGCCTAGTCCAATAATGCCAGATGGAACATTATTGTCTTTGCCTATACCTTCAAATGACAATATTACGTATTCTTGCATAACGTGGCAAGGCAAATCCTATTTGGAGATAATTCATGAACTAAATCCAAAAACTGCAATAACCCATGCTCATCATTGTCACTTAGACCCTGATTTGAGAACGGAAGTTTATCACAGAAAAGAGGGGTGGATGCCCGCTTTTGGACAAACTGGAGCTTCATTAACAGAGTTACACGAGAACGGAGTCGGTGTGGGTGACTTGTTTTTGTTTTTCGGCTGGTTTAAAGAAACTGAATACAAAAATGGCAAATTGACTTTCAAACCTAAAGCTAGAGATTTGCATGTCATTTATGGATATATGCAAATCGGAAATATCGTAAAATCATTTAAAGATGTTCCAGAGTGGATGTTATATCATCCCCATACTGGTGCAAATTACGATAACCTATGGGCAAGAGGATTGAATGCGATATTCACTCCTTCTCCTAATTTATCTTTCAACAAATCTCTTCCTGGAGCAGGGTTGTTTAATTTTGACAAACGTTATGTTCTGACTAAAGATGGTTATAGTCGCAGCCGATGGGAATTTCCTGAACCGATGAAGGGCACCCCAATAACACATAATCCTAGGGGATGGAAAGATGATTATTTCCAATCTGCCACAAGAGGGCAAGAATTTATAATGGAATGCTCCGGACCTGTTATGAGTTGGGTAAATCATTTGTTCCGCTAAATCAGAATTAATCATTATGATATAAGACTCTTATTCCTTATAATATTTTTTTAAAATCATTATTCTATTATTTTCATTTCATCTTTGCCAAAAATTTTATTTTTGTATTTTATTTTAATTTCAAAATCATAAGAAGACAGCAAATTCTTTTTTATGTCAAAAAAAGATAAATTTACTTTATAAGGGTACTTGTCACTTCTTTTTAATCCCATATCATTTGTACAAGCTAACATAAATAAACTACTATATTTGCCTATATCCTTTGCTTTTTGCACACTGCCATAAACTGATCCTACGCTATTGAATTTCAATTTTTCTTCTTTTTTGACAACCTCACCATCAGAAAGTGGAGTCATTGTACTTACTAATTTAATTGTTTTTCCCTCACAATTTTTATATTCTATTTTATAATTAATATATAAACAAACTGCATAACCTCCGCCTAATACATTTTGAGTTTCTACTTTAACAATATTTATTTTTGTCCGTGTTTCTTCTTCTATAGCTTTTCGCATTTCATTGAGATCATTTTCCGCTTCTGTAAGACCTAAGGATATTGCTTTTTGCATCATCTCCATGGCTTTTTTCTTATTTTCTTTAACGCCAAAACCATTCCAAAAACAAAAAGCATAGTTTCGATATGACCATGGTTCATCCTGTTCCATTGCTTTCTTATACCATTTGATTGCGTTTTTATAGTCTTTCTCTATATCATAATAAATTACAGCCAATTTGTTTTGTGCTTCTGCATTACCTAATTCTGCTGCTTTCTGATACCATGTTTTAGCTTTTTTAGCATCAATCAAGACATTTTGATAATATCCACCTAATTCCACCATGGCATCAATGTACCCCAGCTCAGCGGATTTTTTAAACCACTTAGCTGCTTGTTCTGCATCAGCCTCAATTCCATAACCATTTTGGTAGCAACAACCCAAATTGTACATTCCAATATCAGAACCTTTCTTTGCAGACTCATTGAACCAATAGTAAGATTGCTCTGGATTGGCTTTAAAGTTCTTATTACCCATATAGATAAAGCCTATTTGATTCATAGCAGTTTCATCTCCCATAGCAGCTGCAATCTTATAGTTATCAAGTGCCTTTTTAAAATTTTTCTTTTTTCCCCATCCGTTAAGATATATATCACCTAATACCATGTAACCTTCTATTTCATCATTTTCCGCTGCGGATGTTGCATATTCAAATGCTTTCTTGTAATCACATTTTTCAAGACTATACGCATATAATTCTGCTAGGGAAGAGGCGCCATCAATTGGATACTCATGATACATTTCTAGCATTCTTTTTTCAGCTTCATCATGATTTGGCTCCACAGACCAACCTTTGAAATATAAATAACCAGTTAAATAATAAGCAAATTTATCACCTTCTTTTTCTGCTTCTTTAATTAAATCTGTGGCTTTAATAACAGTATCTTTACTCAACAAAAGAATGATTCCCAATAGCATTTTAGCTTCTGCAATTCCCTGATTTGCTAATGGTGTAAGCTCTTCTATAGCAATAGCACGCTCTTCTTGTGGAATGGTACGAGGATATCCTCTTTTAGTGTAATACTTAGCTAAACGAGGATCCTTTTCTTTAAAAATTTTTTTTGCAGGCTCTTTATTAGCCTCAGTGCTTGTAGCAACAAGATGTTCTGTTAGTTTAGTTCCACATTCAGGGCAAAACTTTCCTGTTTCAGGTTTATATCCACATGATGGACATACTAATTCTGGAACAGCTT
>CAMNPQ010000256.1 GCA_946548305.1 uncultured Pseudobutyrivibrio sp. | reverse complement strand
ACATATTTAGATAAGTGTGGACGAGACAATATTGGAGCTTATGCGGCTCAAACTGCATATTTTATGATAATGTCAGCTATTCCTGTGATGATGCTTCTTGTTTGGACTGCAGGCTATGTTCCATCTATTAACGATTATATCAATGAGCTGATTTACGATGTCCTCCCAGACAACTTTTCCCCTTACATTGCAATTGTTTATAATCTGGTGACACAGGCTTCTGTGGGAGCTATTTCCATATCCATCATTATGGCGATATGGTCATCAGGCAAAGCCTTTCAGAATCTGATGGTAGGTCTAAACCAGGTAAACAAAATAGAAGAGACTAGAAACTGGGTGGCAAGGAGGCTAAAAGCCGTCTTTTACACCATGATTTTACTAGTAGTAATAGTGGTCATTATGTTGATGCTGGTATTTACCCAAAAGTTTCAATATTACGCAAACAACTATTATGGATTTTTGCCATATGTAGTGGGAATACGTCCATTGTTCAGATGGATTTTCGTATTTATTTTTCTGGTTATTGTTTTTACATTTTTATTTACTGTTTTGCCTAATAAACATTTGACCTTTTTAAGCCAGCTTCCTGGTGGAATAATATGTGCTGCCAGTTGGTATATATTCAGTATGCTTTTGGCTGTGTGGGTGAAAATTTTCAATAATTTCTCCATGTATGGTGCCTTTGCAACTATGATGATGTTTATGTTCTGGTTGTATTTTTGTATGTATTTCATGCTTATGGCTGCAGAAGCAAATGTGTTTTTTGAACAGGCATTTAAAATGGCATGGAACAAATTCGTGCAAAGATTCAAGGATAGGCATCACATAAAGTAGACTGCAAAAAAGTAGTGTGCTACACTAGATAAGCTTAAATAGAAATAAATTATTAGAAAGAAATGTTATGTTAGTAAAAGATTTTGATTATGAACTGCCAGAGGAGTTGATAGCACAGGATCCCCTGGAAAAAAGAAGCAATTCAAGACTTATGGTTTTGGATAAAAACACAGGAGAGACTTTACACCGTCATTTTTATGATATAAAAGAATATTTAAAGCCAGGTGATTGTCTTGTTATTAATAATACAAAGGTTATCCCTGCAAGGCTATATGGTGCAAGAGTAGGCTCAGGTGGAAAGGTTGAGATTTTACTTTTAAAACGTATAAATGACAATCAGTGGGAATGCCTTGTAAAACCAGGGAAGAAAGCACGCCCTGGCATGGAGATATCCTTTGGGGATGGAATACTTACAGGTAAGATAGTTGATATTGTGGATGAGGGCAATCGTATAATCGAATTTAGCTATGAGGGTATTTTTGAGGAAATACTTGATAAGCTGGGAGAAATGCCACTTCCACCATATATTACACATAAATTAAAGGACAGAGACAGATATCAAACGGTATATGCTAAATATGACGGCTCTGCAGCTGCACCTACAGCAGGTCTGCATTTTACACCAGAGCTTTTAGAGGAAATAAAGGCGATGGGGGTTAAAATAGCAGAGGTTACTCTTCACGTAGGGCTTGGAACATTTAGACCTGTAAAGGAAGAGGAAGTGCTAGACCACCATATGCATTCTGAATACTATGAGTTAAATCAAGAGGCATGTGACATCATTAATGAAACAAAAAGGCAGGGCGGAAGGATTATTTCTGTGGGAACCACCAGCACTAGAACTTTAGAATCTGCGGCTGAGGAAGGAAAGCCACTTACACCTAAGAGCGGCTGGACACAGATATTTATTTACCCAGGATATAAATTCAAGGTGATAGATGGACTCATTACTAATTTTCATTTGCCACAGTCTACCCTTATAATGCTTGTGTCAGCTCTTGCAGGCAGAGAACATGTACTTAGTGCCTACGAAGAGGCTGTGAGGGAAAAATACAGATTTTTCTCCTTTGGGGATGCTATGTTGATTACTGATTTATCCCAGTAGAAGTTATTTGTAGCCTTGAATTAATAAGTAATAAAAGATAAAATTTTGTCTTAGTTGAATGGGTTTTTAAACCTGATTAATAGAGTAAACGGAGGAAGCCATGATAGATATAATATCAGAGTTGAGCACAAAGTTTGAAGCAGAGCTTCAGAACATTAAAAATTCCGAAGAGCTTGAAAACATGCGTGTAGCATATCTAGGAAAAAAAGGTAGTGTTACTGCCGCTATGAAGGAAATGGGTAAGCTTAAGGCGGAGGAGAAGAAAGAGTTTGGTGTAAAAATTAACACTCTTAAAAACTCTGTAGCTGAAAGAATTGCTAAAAAGAAAGAAGAGCTTGCAGCTTTAGAGCTTCAAAAGGAAATCGATAAGGTTCCAGAGTTTGATATGTCCCTTCCAGAAAATTTTGACCAGGGTAGTTATCATCCTATTACACTTGTTCAGCGTCAGTGCGAGACTATATTTAAGTCTATGGGCTTTACAGTGGAAGACTACAGCGAGGTTGTTACAGACTACGAGTGTTTTGAGTCTGTAAACATTCCTAAATACCATCCAGCCAGAGATATGCAGGATACATATTATCTTGAAAATGGTCAGCTCCTTAAGTCTCAGACTACAGCTGCCCAAAATGCCATTTACAAGAAGTATCGTAAGCAGCTTATAGAAGATGGAACACCTATTAAAGCTATTTTCCCAGGGCGTTGCTTTAGAAATGAAGCTACAGACGCCAGCCATGAGAACACATTCTTCCAAATGGAAGGTGTTATGGTGGGAAAGGATATTTCCATCTCTAACCTGATATATTTTATGAAAACTATGCTTTCAGAAGTGTTCAGACGTGATATCAAAGTGCGTCTTCGCCCGGGCTTTTTCCCATTTGTGGAGCCAGGCTTTGAGCTTGATATTAATTGTCTTATTTGTGGGGGCAAGGGCTGCCCTTCATGCAAGCACTCAGGATGGCTTGAGCTTTGCCCATGTGGAATGATTCATCCAAAGGTTTTAGAAGAGGGTGGAATTGATCCAGAAAAATATAC
>CAMNPQ010000255.1 GCA_946548305.1 uncultured Pseudobutyrivibrio sp. | reverse complement strand
CGAACTCATCCCAAGTAATGCCTGTTACATCGTCGATTGTGTAACCAGCCTGCTCAAGAAGGTCTGTTCTGTAAGCAAAGATTGCTGTTCCTGCATCTACAGGGAATCCGTAATGCTTGCCATCGATTGTAGAGTATGAAAGCTTCTCAGCTCCAAGTCCTGACCAATCGCAATCTGCATCGTCAACATCCTGCCATGCATCTGGATAATTTGTAACGTACTGCTGGATGTAGTGATCCTGGAAAAGTACGATATCTGGTAATGTGCTGTAGTCGCCAGCCTCTGCTGCAAGTGTTACAGCATTCTCAACGTCTGAAGACTGTGACTGTGTGATAATTTCAAGATGGAAATCTGGATTAACATCCTGATAATCCTTCTCTGCTGCCTTAAGTGCTGGGATATTGAAGTTTTCGTCCCAAGCATAAACTGTAAGTGTGTTCTCGTCATCTGACTGAACATCGGCTGCATCGGCTGCAGCTGCGCCATCCTCTGTTGTTGCAGCATCGCCTGTTGCTGCTGTGTCTGAGCTTGAGCTGCCGCATGCTACCATAGAAGCTGCCATTGCACCAACAAGCATGAGTGAAAGTAATCTTCTCTTCATTCTCTTCTTCTCCTTCATTTGTATAAATTGTTCGGGGGTTATTGTGCATCATGCACAACTTATTACCCAATACGTACCCCTCATATGGTCATAATACTAGTTATATATGGTTATTGTCTGACAAATTTGCTCTAAAAAAGTGCAAATTCGACTATCAAAGATTGTTAAATAATTGTTTTTCTACGAAAATATGTTTAGAACGTGAAAAAAGGATGGTGATTTAGTATTAGCTAAATCACCATCCTTTTTTGGCACTGATTTGATAATTCTTTTTTGTTATTCCTAAATGATTCTCTTCTTTTTTCCACTGGTATGGAGTCTTGCCAGTGAGCTTTTTGAAGTTCCGATTGAAGGTTGATGGAGTCTGATATCCAACTCTAAATCCAACTTCCTCCATGGCGTAATCCTTGTTCTGGATTATCTCGCATGCCTTGTCTATTCGAACCATATTCAAATAGTCTAAAGGCTTCATGCTCATGGTCTCTTCGAATATTCGTCTAAAATGGCTTTCAGAAAGACCACATTCATCGGCCACATCAGCCATCTTTATTTCCTCTGCATAGTGTTCTGCAAAGTAATTTATACTCTTTTCGATGTAGCTATTTAAGCGTTTCTCCTCGATTGTAAGGGAAGAACTCATATCCTCGTTGATACGAAGCAGCTCCACTATGAATGCTCTCAAATAGCCCTTTACAGATTCCTTATAGTAAGGCTTTTGCTCACGGTATTCCTCAATGATGTTTCTAACAATGGTATTCAATGTCTTATTCTGATTCCACTGAATTACATAGCCCTGATTGTTAAGGCGCTTTATTACTTCCTCAGGAAGCATGCGCTTGAACTGCATTTCCTTTTTTATGAAGCTGTTAATATCGATGTACAGGTACTCCCATTTACAGATTCCATTGTTGATACTTTTGGTCTCGTGTGGAATATTCTCTGGGATGATGGTGATTATACCGCCTTTGTAATTAACATTGGCCTCCTCGATTGTAAGCTGGCCATTGCCCCAGTAGCAGTAACCAATCTCCATGTAGTTGTGGAAATGAAGCAGATTTTCCTGCTCCGCTCCGTAGCTACGAACCCAACTATCTCCCAAAAGAGCCATTACATAATGACCATCTGGAATCTCATAATATCTGTATTCAATCTGCTTTTTCTGTTTTGCCATAATAAATCCTAGTGTCTTCGGTCGTTATTTTCAGAATAAAACTCTGCTTTATCATTGTACATCAGCTTGTCGGCAGTGTTAATCATCTCTTCCATATTTTCTGCATTTTCCTGCCATGTTGCTCCTATTGCCATAGATACTTTTTTGCATTTCTTCCTAAGCTTTGCTACCAGCTCTTCAAAATATTCCTTTTCTACCTGAGGTACGATTGCCACAAACTCGTCCCCACCAATTCGATAGCTATATTTCTTTTTAAAGACTGATTCTACAATGGCTCCCGCTTCTTTTATGTACTCGTCACCTGCATCATGGCCCTGCTCATCATTGATTGCCTTAAGGCCATTAATATCAACAAAGCACACACCAACAGATATCTTCATACCCTCTATCATGTTTAGAGTTGCTGTAAATGCATTCCTGTTTCTAAGGTTTGTCATAGCATCATGGGAACTCATATATTGCATTTCCTGACCCATGATGTAATTTCTAAGCTCCTCCGATATGAAGATGGCAACGGTCTCAAATACTTCTGCCAGATTTATATCCAGGTTCAAAGAGAAATTGTCGGCAACAAGATAGCCGATTGTCTCACCCTTGTCCTGTATAGCCGTGATAATGTAACGGGAAATTGTTCCCTGAAGCACATCCTCGTATACTTCTTTATTTTTCTTAATGATTTCTTTCGTATCTTCAACAATTACAACTCTATTCTCCAGCAACTGCCTATCCCACATTGTGAAGAAATCGAATCGCTCAAAGTCTTTTCTGTTTGGCAAGCCTGTGCCGCTTTTTCTATCTGTCCACTCATAGATATCTCCCAGGTCACCGCCCTTAGACTCTACAATATAGACTCTGTCTGCCTTTATTTTTGTTCCAAGAGCTTTAAGTGTAGCCTTGATACCTCTTTTAAAATCGCTTGTGGAAAGAACCTTGGCGCAATCCAAGATTAGATTATTAGAATTAGATACAATTTCCTGGTTTTCCTCCTTGCGCTTTTCAGCTGTAACATCATGAATGATGAAGGCGCAAAAGCCTTTTTTATAAACTGGAACTGCCCAGAATTCGAACCATTTATTGAACTGTGTATTGAAAGTACGGTTGATGACAGATTGGCGCATGACTGCAGCCTGATAGCTGAGCCTTATCCAATCCTCATCCCTATTTGAAACAGTTGTATAGTATGTTGCACCCATTAATTCTGCTGTTGGTTTTCCAACTAAAGAT
>CAMNPQ010000254.1 GCA_946548305.1 uncultured Pseudobutyrivibrio sp. | reverse complement strand
AGTATAACTAAAATCAAAGTCGAGCTTTGATTTTAGTTATAGTATTACAAAAATATTACAAAATATTGACACTGGGCTTTCATATTGCTATAATTCTAATGTTGTGTTTTTTAGATAATGAGTTTTGGAGGTTTTATGAAAAAACGCATAGTTTCAGTATTTTCTATAATTTGTGCTACAGCACTTATATTTGATTATAGTATAGATTCAAAAAATAATTCATCATATACCACAGCAGCCAGCACCACAGCAGGAGCATTTTCTGTTGGAGCATCACAAGCTTCAGCTATTGCAGGTTCGGTTTCAGCTGGTGCAGTTAATATGGCATCTCTTGATGCAGTATCAGTTGCAGATTCAGATGCAGTTGTTACTGCCAAGTCATTAGGTGACATCTATGGCTACAGCAATTTAGGTATTTGCAATGTATCAGATGGCAACCTTAACATCAGAGAGTCAGCCTCTACTGATGGCAAATTAGTTGGTAAATTCCCAGCATTGGCAGGTTGTGAAATCGTCAGCCAGGAGGGTGATTGGAGCTACATAAAATCTGGAGAAGTGGAAGGTTATGTTCTTACCGAATATCTTCTCACAGGTGATGCAGCCTGGGATAAGGCAGTTGAAATAGCACAGTATGTGGCTACTGCTAAAACTGGTGGTCTTCGTGTTCGTTCAGAGGGCAACACCGATTGTGAGATTATCTATCAGCTTGCAGAAGGTGAAGAAATCGCTATCCTTGATGGTACACAAAACGATGACTGGATTAAAGTGGACGTTGATGGTGACGAGGGTTATGTTTCAGCAGAATATGTAGATGTAGACCTTTCACTTAAAACAGCTATGACACTTACTGAAGCAAGATACGGAGAGGGCATTTCCGACGTAAGAACAGCCCTTTGCGATTACGCTCTTCAGTTCGTAGGAAACAGATACGTTTGGGGAGGCACCAGCCTTACAAATGGTGTAGATTGTTCTGGATTTACAATGCAAATCATGGCTCAGTATGGTGTTTACCTGTCACATTCATCTAGAGCACAGGCAAATGAAGGTACTACTATATCCACATCAGAGCTTAAACCAGGCGATTTAATTTTCTACGGAAAAGGTGGCACCATAAATCACGTTGCTATTTATATTGGCGGCGGACAAATCGTTCATGCATCAAACAAGCGTGACGGTATCAAAATTTCAAATTATACATATCGTACACCGATAAAATGTGTTAGAGTATTATACGACTAGCAAACAGGAGGTTTAATTATAAAATGAGTTTACTTGAGAACTGGCAAAAAATCGCTTACAACCAGAATCAGACACGGGCAGATTTACAGAAGTTCTGGCAGAATTATTTCCTCATTGAAAAGGGAATTTATGAGCAGCTTTTAAACGAGCCTGATACAGAGGTAAAGGGTACTGTAAAGGAGCTTGCTGAGAAATACAAAATCGATATCATGCCTATGGTTGGATTTTTGGATGGAATAAATGAGTCCCTTGTTACTCCAAACCCAATTGAGACAATGGAAGAGGACACAGAAGTTTCTCTTAAATTTGACAAAGAAAAGCTTTTCAAAAACATGGTTGATGCAAAGGCTGATTGGCTGTATGGACTTCCACAGTGGGAGCAGATTTTTGATGAGGACACTAGAAAGTCCCTTACAAAAGAAGCAAAAAATATGCACACCATTGTCCGTTCAGAAAAAAAAGTAGGAAGAAATGATCCATGCCCATGTGGTTCTGGAAAGAAATACAAATTCTGCTGCGGCAAGAATGCAAAATAATATTATAAAACTGGCACACCTTATATAGGTGTGCTATTTTTATGATATAAAAAAGCAAGGAGATTTGAGATATGAATATAAATATGCTAATAGCATTTTCAATTGACTTTGTGTTGATGATGATACTGGATGTTGCATTAGGATAATTGTTCACAAATAATACATTATTTTTTTACCATTTTTTGATGAAGCTCTGAGCCTATGTAATTATAATGAAAATACAGTTAATCTGTAATTCTTTATAAGGAAAAGGTTTTCATATGGATAATAATACAATTCCTATAGAAAGAAAGAAAAAACTTGATAAGTTATTTGAATGTCTTTCAGTAATTGCAGAGGACACCCATGTATATCTTTGTGATATGAAATATGACTATTCCAGATGGTCGAAAACTTTGGTGGAGACTTTCGGATTGCCATCAGAATATATGATAGATGCTGGTACTATTTGGGAGGAGCACATCCACCCGGATGACAGGCAGGTCTATCATGATGGTATTGAAAGCATATTTGCAGGTGAATCAGCAGGTCACGATATGCAGTATCGTGCTTGCAAGCCTAATGGTGAATATGAGGTATGCACTTGCCGAGGAATCGTAATAGAGGATGAGGAAGGCAATCTGGAATACTTTGGAGGTTCCATCAGAAACCATTCAGAGCAGCGTCAAATAGACACTCTGACAGGTCTCAGAAATCAATATGGATTTTTTGAAGATTTGTCCTATTACATCAACAACCATATTGAAATCACCATTCTGTTGGTAGGTATAGGCAGATTTGCAAAGATCAATGAGCTGTATGGCTATAAAATCGGTAATCTGATTTTGCAAAAGGCTGGTAGAAGTATCATGCAATTTATAGGAAATAAAGGAAAGACCTATAGATTGGATGGTACAAAATTTGCAGTCATATCTACCACTAAAAAGCCAGAGGAAATGATAGAAAGCTATGATGAGCTTCGTCAGAATATGCTTAGGGGCATTAGAATAGATGATGATAATATCATCTTGGAAATGTTTGCTGGCATGATTCATTTGGATGATTTCAATACCGACGACCAGACTGTTTATGCCTGCTTGAATTTTGCCTTTGACGAATCCAAAGAAACAGGTCATGGGGAAATAGTAGAGTTTAAAGGGGCTTCAGGCAAAGACGAAAAACAATCCATAGAAAAGCTGTATACAATCAGAAACTCTATCACCCATGGTTGTGAAGGCTTTTATTT
>CAMNPQ010000253.1 GCA_946548305.1 uncultured Pseudobutyrivibrio sp. | reverse complement strand
TTCTTGACGGGGCGACAGGAACTGAGCTACAAAAGGCAGGGATGAAGGCAGGAGTTTGTCCGGAAAAATGGATAATCGATAATCCAGAGGCTATTTTAAATCTGCAAAAATCATATTATGAGGCAGGCAGTGATATAGTACTTGCCCCCACATTTACAGCCTCAAGAATAAAGTTAAAGGAATATGGCTTAGAAGATAAGCTGGTAGAAATAAACAGGCAATTGGTGAGGCTGACTCGCCAGGCTGCAAACGGTAAAGGGCTTGTGGCAGCGGATATTTCTATGACAGGAAAACAGCTGTATCCACTGGGAGATTTAATGTTTGAGGAACTGGTGGACTGCTATAAGGAACAGGTAAAAGCAATCCTCATGGAAGGTGTGGATTTATTTGTGGTAGAAACAATGATGAGCCTTCAGGAATGCAGAGCCGCTGTGCTTGCTATAAAAGAAAGCTGTGATTTGCCTATCATAGTTTCCCTTACATTTAATCCTGACGGAAAAACTTTGTATGGCACTGCTCCTGATACAGCCATGATTGTACTAGAGTCCATGGGAGTGAACTGCGTAGGAATGAACTGTAGCACAGGTCCAGAGGATATGCTGCCTTTGGTAAAGCAGATGGCAAGTGTTGCAAATATTCCTATTGTAGTAAAGCCAAATGCTGGTTTGCCAGAGCTCGAAAATGGCAAAACTGTCTACAAAATGAGCCCTGAATTTTTTGCAGATGCATGTGAAAAGCTGTATGAAGCAGGGGCATCTGTATTTGGTGGTTGCTGCGGTTCTACACCAGCCCATATAAAGGAGCTGGTAAAACGCTTAAAAGATAAAAAGCAACACACTATTTCTAAAACCCCGCTTTCTGTGGTGACTTCAGAAAGGGTTAACACCTGGATTGATGTAGACGGTCCATTTTTAGTCATAGGTGAGAGAATTAATCCAACTGGAAAGAAAAAGTTTCAGGAGACCTTGAAAGCTGGCTCTATGGAAATGGTGGTGGATTTTGCCAGAGAGCAGGCAGAAAAAGGGGCAAATATCCTGGACATTAATATGGGCATGAACGGTATTGATGAAAAGCAGATGATGATTGACAGCATTTACGAAGTGACAACATCTGTTGATTTACCACTGTGTATAGATACCAGTCATGTGGATGTAATGGAAGCGGCACTTAGAATTTATCCAGGGCGCGCTTTGATAAATTCCATATCCGCTGAGGAATCTAAAATGAAACCTATGCTTGCCCTTGCTAAAAAATACGGTGCAATGTTTATTACCCTGCCATTATCCGGGGCAGGTTTGCCAAAGGATATAGACGAAAAAAAGAAGCATATTGACACAATACTTTCAGCAGCGCAAGAGCTAGGCATTGATAAAGAAGCTGCTGTGGTGGATGTGCTGGTACAAACAGTTGGTGCAGAGGGAACCGCAGGGCTTCAATGCTTTGAAACAATAGAATACTGTAAAAAGGTGTTGGGCTGCCCTACAGTATGTGGGCTTTCTAACATTTCCTTTGGAATGCCAAACAGACCTTTCGTAAATGCCACCTATTTGACTATAGCAGTAAGTAAGGGCTTAACAATGGCTATATTAAACCCTAATCAGGATATGCTGATGTATCAGGCTGCGGCAGCCGATACATTGATGAATAAAGCAGGGGCATTGGAAAGGTATGCAGCACTCCCTGTTTTAGAGACAAAAGTACAGGGAAAAGCAACTGATAATACATCTGAAAACAGCAATGTAAATGAGAGTAATTTAAGTCCTGTGGCGCAGTGCGTTGTAAAGGGAAAAAAGGAGCAGATTGTTTCTGAAATACAAAAGCTTTTAGACGAAGGGACTGAACCTCAAAAAATAATTGAAGAGCACCTTATTAAAGGAATTAATATTGTAGGAGACTTATACGACAAGAAAAAATATTTTCTGCCTCAATTAATAGCTGGTGCTAATGCTATGGAAATTGGGATGAAGCATATAGAGCCACTGTTAGTGGGTAAAGGGGGAGAGGCGAAAGCCACAATAGTTATTGCAACAGTGGAAGGGGATATTCACGATATTGGAAAAAATCTGGTTGCATTAATGCTAAAAAATTATGGATACAATGTAATAGATTTAGGAAAAGATGTGCCAGCTGAGACTATTATTGATAAAGCGATAGAAGTAAAGGCTGATATTATAGGCCTGTCTGCACTTATGACTACAACCATGATGAGAATGGATGATGTGGTGAAGCTTGCAAAGGAAAAAGGCTGTAATGCAAAGATAATTGTGGGTGGTGCCTGCATTAATGAATCATTTAAAGATGAAATAAATGCAGATGGATATTCAGCAGATGCGGCAGAATGTGTTAAATTGGTTCAAAATATGTTAAAATAAAATAAATAATAATTATTGGGGGAATTAAATATGACAAAGGAAGAGTTGGCTGTAAAATTAGATGGATGTCACTATGGTTTATCAGATGTTTCTGAGGAGCTGATTGAGGAAGCCAGAAAAAGTGGGCTGGTAATCGGCTATGGAAGCTTGAATACTCTTATCCAGTTCGAAGGTGCCACATACTATGATGACGAAGATGATGAGGATGAGGAAGAGGACGAGCTAGAAGAAGAGAACGAAATGATGTATGTGGAAGACGAAAGCCCTAACCAGATTAAGGCTTTTTGGAAGGGCATGTGTCAAGGAGAAAAAGGGGGCAATAGCGAATATTTTTGGAGCTATGAGACATCTTTTCCAGTTGCTCATTTTAGAATGATTGGTCGTAGAAAAAGAATCAATGACGAAAAGTATTGTGAGGGCATTGTATTTAACCTTGAAGACCTTCAGTCTAAGAATTTTGATATGGAAGGCTCTATGAAATATATTTAGGGAATTCTGCAAATTGCCTAAATTGATAAAAGTATTGCGAATATTTATAATTCTGTTGACAATGTGCTTTAGGTCTGATATCTTTATTAAGTCGCTTGAAGCGGTAAGGAAATTTAGGACATGGGATCTTAGCTCAGCTGGGAGAGCATCTGCCTTACAAGCAGAGGGTCACAG
>CAMNPQ010000252.1 GCA_946548305.1 uncultured Pseudobutyrivibrio sp. | reverse complement strand
CTGGTCTAAATTTCACCCTGTCAGCTTTCTGGTGGTCAAAAGCAGAGGGTGGCTATTGACCACCAGAAAGCTGATCTGGTCTAAATTTCACCCTGTCTTGAAGACCTACCCTTGTAAGTGCCTCCACTGCCCTGCGTTCTCTCTCTCTTTTTGAAACACCTGCATAGCTCAAAGGCAATGCCACATTTTCAATAGCATTTTCCTCGTTCATTAAATAAAAGCTTTGAAAAACAAATCCGATAGAATGTAATCTTAAATCTGACATCTGCCTATCCCTAAGGCGTAATACATCCTTGCCTTCAAATAAATATTCACCAGAGGTGGGTCTATCCAAGCATCCAATTACATTCATCAGGGTACTCTTTCCAGAGCCAGAAGGTCCCATTATTGCCACGTATTCCCCTGCATCAACAGATAACGACACATCACATAACGCAGGAACAGAGGTCTCTGAACCTGACTCTCCATATACTTTAAAAATATTATTCAACTGAACTATCATAATTATTCGCCCTCGAAACTAGATACTGCTTTCATTCCCTCAGTAAAATCATCCATTGGATAAGCAATAAGAGTGTCCTTATCAATGCCTTTCACACTGTACACCATTTGCTCTTCATAGTAATCCCCAAGTTCAATTTTGTTTTTTACAAGTCTTCCATCCTTGGCTGCCCACACGAAAGGATTTCCATCTTCATCATAGGCTATATAATAGTCATACAAATATGTTCCATTTGAAAAATCTACATCTGAAGAGGCTGCTTGACCTATTTCAATATACAGGTGTTGCCCCATCATAAGGCCTTCACTGTCGTCCAAAGTAATGTAAAATGGATACTTTGTTGATGTACTGTCAGAGGAATTGTTACCATAATTATTGTTAGTATTTTCCTGCTTAGATTCTGTATCTATTTTTGTAATAGTGCCTGTCCAGGTCTGTGAAGAATCCACTCTAGAACGCAATATAACTGGTTCATCTACATTAATAGCCCATACATTCTGTTCGTTAATCTGACCTTTTACTCTCATTTCCTTTGAGGCTAAAATGGTGATAAAAGAACCATCTGTTGTATAAGGATTTGTATCATCAGCAATTTTTGTAATAGTTCCAGCCACAGGAGATGTGACAGTAGAATTATTTATTTTCTTATTGTTTTCAGCAATCTTTGCATTAGTCTGTTCTATGGAATTATTTGCAATAGCAATATCTGTAGTCAGCCCATTAATCTGATTTGCTTTATCCTCTCTGTCTGTTTTGTCCTTGTCTGTCTCACCTTTAATTTTGTCAATTTCTGATTGAAGTTTTTCAATCTGTCTTGTGTAATCGGCAATGTTTAAATTGTAGCCTTCAATATCAAAACCATACTGAACATTTTCAGCTTCCAACTTTTCAGTTTTGTAGTTAAACAGCGGAGTGCCTACCTCTACAACATCTCCCTCTGAAACTAAAACCTGATTTAATTCTCTATCTGAACTTTTTGTAATACTTGTGGACTCCTGTCCTTCAACAATCCCCATGAAAACATCTGGAGTGTAATTATCACCTTCACCCATAATGTCACTTAAAGACATAACATATATTTCTGAGGAATCGTCACTGGTTGGCAGCTTGCTTCCTAATATTCCAGATTTGTATACAAAAAAACCGCCACCTAGAACTAATACCAAAATTACCAGTGGTATTATAATTTTTTTCATAATAATCTTCCTTTCAACACAACTGTTCTATTTTCAATAATACAGTTATAGCATTAAAAAAGAGACAATGCAATATGCTTGTCTCCTTTAAACGACGTTTCAACAATATATTCTATATTTAATTATTTAGCTTTATCGGCATAACAGGGTCTCTTTAGTGGATATAAATTTATCGGCTATGCACACAATCCACGCTTCTCTACTTTTGGGAACCTTTGTTATATTGAGAGGCCACATGTGTGATTCTATAACATCCTGAGTTCTTTTCCCAATGCCAAAATGCTCTACAGCATTATCTTTTGCAGTGCTTGAATGGGAAAAACCATGCAATCCATGACCATCATCAGTCAAATGCCAATCATACAAATAATAATCATGCAAAAAAGCACCGATAGTAAGTATTCTGTCGTCGGCTCCTATGTGTAGTCTTTTATTCATCCAAAAGCTGAGCCTGGTTACACTTTCCACATGATCATATGTAGTAATCCTGCCATGCTGAATATACTTTTTCATTTTTAACACCCGTTTATCATTTTTTATGGGTGCTAAAATATGATTTAACTTTTCTTCTTCATCTGGTTTAAGCCTCATAACTACCTCCGGCTATTGCCACAACTGTTTCAATGGCAGAATACTACCATCTAAATATGTTTATGTTGTGAAGATAATATGTCAGATAAAACAATTTTATCTGAATTTGTAAAATGAATCCGTTCTTCTGCCATCATTAAATGAGCCCTGGATAATTATGGCTCCAGCACTGTTTACTTCAGCCATTCCCACCTTTGATGTGTGTTCCTCTAAATAGGAAATGTAAAAAACGTAAACATCCTCAGAGAAGAAATAATCGTAACGTTCTTCGTCAGTCAACTGCTCCTCCACTTCTAGACAGCAGTCTCCTGGATTTAACAAAAAGCGTCCTACATAGTCTTGATCCATTCTTGCAAATGTAACTGTGTAGTTTTCTGATTCTGGGAAATCCAAAACCAATTGCTCATAGGCTTCTTCTACAGAATTAACAGGAGTTAGTTCATAAGATGAATTTCTTGCTGCCTCTTTCTTATTGTAGCTTGGAATACTCATCCATATAGAAAAAATCCAAATCTGAAATACCAAAAGCAGTGATAGGATACCTATAAGAACGATTTTAAGACACTTCTTTATATTAATAGAAAGCTTAAGCTTTTCCTTTTTTTCAGAAGTATTGTCCTGTATACTTTCAGTAGGCTTTTCCTTTTCTTTATTATTGATTTTACTTTTGGCATAATCACTGCTGCCAACAGTAGTCATACAGTGTTGGCAAATCACATGGTTATCTGCAGGTTGCCCGCAAATGACGC
>CAMNPQ010000251.1 GCA_946548305.1 uncultured Pseudobutyrivibrio sp. | reverse complement strand
TAACAATAATAGTGTTGCATTTAGAATTGGAGGGGATGAGTTTGCCCTTTTGCATCAGTATGCTAGCGTTACGGAATTGGAGAGCATTGTCCAGGACTTTAATTACAAAATTGCACAGATAAAGAGAATAGGTAAGGAGGATATAAAAGTAAGAGTATCAGTTGGAGTATCAACTTATAAAGAGACAGAGGATAAGAATCGTATGTACGAGTTAGCGGATAAACGTATGTATGAAGATAAGATGTCGAAGAAAGGATAAAGATTTGGAAGGCACTACTACTGTGCCTTCCTTTTTCATTTATCAAATTGTTACAAAATATACCACATTGAAATAGTAAAAGTGACAGAATTTGACTAGGTATGATTATTTGTGAGCACTTATGATTGCAAAGCCCGAAATATGGTGTTATATTTTCCTTAGAACAATCAAATTCAATCGAATTTGTTCAAGGGGTGGAAAATGCTAACAGAAGAACGAAGGGCAAAAATAATTGAAATAGTCAATGAAAAAAAGGCGGTTTCAGTAAATGAGTTGGTGGAGTTGCTTGATACATCAGCAGCTACCATTCGAAGAGACATCAATGCACTCAATCGTTCTAAGCAACTGGTGAAGGTATTTGGAGGTGCTACTGCAATCTCTACTTTGGATGTAAACACCAAAGAGGACGCAGTAAAGGCAAAGGCTAGCAAAAATGTAGCTGAAAAAGATTGCATCAGCAAATATGCAGCAGGGCTTATACAGGACAATGATTTTGTGTACATCGATGCAGGAACTACAACACTTACCATGATTGATTACATTGATAATCACAAGGCTAAGTACATTACAAATGGTGTAGTTCATGCAAAGAAGCTTATGGACAAAGGGCTTGAAGCCATCATGATTGGCGGCAGGCTCAAAGCCCCAACAGAGGCAGTAGTTGGTCCAGATTGTGTTGAGTTTATTCGAAAATATCATTTTACTAAAGCCTTCATGGGAACCAATGGCATTTCAATTCATGCAGGGTTTACCACACCAGATGTGGACGAGGCCATGATTAAGACAGAAGCAATCAGACATGCTTATATGTCATACGTTTTGGCAGACCACACCAAATTTGACCAGATTAATTCGGTCACATTTGCGCAGATTGGTGATTGCTGCATCATCACAGATAAGCTACAGGCTAGAGATTATATTAATCACACAGTAGTAAAAGTATGTGCAGAATAAACTAGGAGGAAACGTAATGATTTATACTGTTACATTCAATCCAGCATTGGATTATGTTGTGCGTATGGATGGAGATTTACTTCCAGGCATGACAAACCGTTCTTCAAGTGAGGAATATTATTTCGGAGGTAAGGGAATCAACGTATCAATGGTTCTCTCAGAGCTTGGATTAAAGAGTACAGCATTAGGATTTATCGCAGGTTTCACAGGTCATGCAATTGACGCAGGTGTTAAGGCTGCAGGAATCGACACAGACTTCATCGAATTAAAAGAAGGCATTTCACGAATCAATGTAAAGCTTAAGGCAACAGAGGAAACAGAGATTAACGCCCAGGGACCAAAGATTGACGAAGCAGCACAGATGGAACTTTTCAATAAGCTTTCAAAGCTGGTAGAGGGCGATGTACTTATTCTCGCTGGATCAATTCCAAATTCTTTACCAGATGATGTATATGAAAGAATCCTTTCTGCTTTAGATGGCAAGGGAATCGAGTTTGTAGTTGATGCTACTAAGGATCTTCTTACAAACGTATTAAAGTATCATCCATTCTTAATCAAGCCAAACAACTTTGAGCTTGGCGAAATCGTAGGCAAAGAGCTTAAGACAGACGATGAGATTTACGAGGGAGCATTAAAGCTTCAGGAAATGGGCGCAAGAAACGTTCTTATCTCAATGGCTGGGGACGGCGCAATGCTTGTTGATGAAAATGGAAACAGATATCGCATCGGCGTACCTAAGGGAAAGGTTCGCAACTCAGTAGGAGCTGGCGATTCAATGGTTGCTGGTTTCGTTGCAGGTTACATGAAGACAAAGGACTACGATGTAGCGTTAAAGATGGGAACAGCTGCAGGTTCTGCAACAGCATTCTCTGATGGTCTTGCACAGGCTGCAGATATCGATGCACTTTATAAAACATTGTAATTAGCTGCTTACTCGGAGAAGGCAGTTAATATATATTAATTTTTAAACACATGTAGGAGGGAATATGAAAATTTCAGAGTTTATCGATCCTAGAGGGATCAAGCTTCAAGAGGCGATAGCTTCTCAGGACGAAGCAATCGACAAGCTTATTGCTCTTCATAACGAAGTAGGCAACTTAAGCGACGTAGCAGGATTTAAAGAGGCAATCCTTGCACGTGAGGCAAAGGGCACAACAGCTATTGGTAATGGTATTGCAGTACCACACGGAAAGTCAGCAGCAGTTAAGAAGGCTGGTCTTGTTGCAATCACATGCCCAGCAGGTGTTGATTACAAGGCTCTTGATGGTAAGCCAAGTAATTTATTATTCATGATCGCAGCTCCAGAGGGTGGCGCTGATACACATCTTGAGGTTCTTTCAAAGCTTATGCAGATGCTTATGGACCCTGCATTCTGCAAGACTCTTGTTGAGTCAAAGTCAGTTGACGAGTTCCTTGCACACATCGATGCAAAGGAAGCTGAGAAGGACGCAGCAAACGCAAACAAGACAGATCTTTCAAAGGCTGCTTCAGGCACAAAGAAGATCGTTGCAGTTACAGCATGCCCAACAGGTATTGCACATACATTTATGGCAGCTGAGTCTCTTGAGCAGAAGGCTAAAGAGCTTGGTATTGCATTTAGAGTAGAAAAAGATGGTTCTGGCGGAGCTAAGGATCCTCTTACAGCTAAGGAAATCGAAGAAGCAGATGCAGTTATTATCGCTGCAGATAAGAACGTAGATATGAGCGTATTCGATGGTAAGAAGGTTGTACTTGCATCTACAAAGGATGCTATCCACACACCAGAGAAGCTTTTCGACAAGGCTGAGACAGCTTCTGTTTATCATCACACAGGCGCAGTTTCAAAGAAGTCTGATGACAGCAATGAGTCAATCGGACGTCAGCTTT
>CAMNPQ010000250.1 GCA_946548305.1 uncultured Pseudobutyrivibrio sp. | reverse complement strand
TTACTTATCTCTATGGCTCAGACAGAAGGCTTCGTAGCAGACGGAGACAACTACGTAACAGTAGTTCTCGATACAAATCTTTCAGAAGAGCTTCTTGAGGAAGGCTTTGTAAGAGAAATCGTTTCAAAGATTCAGACTATGCGTAAGGAAGCTGACTTCGAAGTTATGGATCGCATCAGCGTAGCTTACTCAGGCACTGCTAAAGCCAACGAGATTTTCGCTAAGAATAAGGATGTTATCGCAGGGGAAGTCCTTGCAGATGAAATCATAGAAGGCAACGCTGGTGACCACGTAAAAGAATGGAACATCAACGGCGAAACCGTAACACTAGCCGTAACACGCCGTGGCTAACCACTACGTTATGGCTCGTTCGTTACGGCTACAAGCATTATATTACTCCGCTCGACAGCACGTCTCGCTAAAGTAATATAATAGCTTGATGCCTACGAACTATTTCTACGTTAGTAGAAGATAGCTTGATGCCTATGAACCATTTGATCATAATTGTTTAGCCCACACTAAAACTAGAGATAGGCTGTAGCGTACAATCTCTGAGTGTTGTCGCAGGAGACGTGTTAGTCGACGGAGACAATATCTCAGGATTGTTAGCGTAACAGCCGAGAGGACGACTGGAAGTGGGCTCTTAAGATAAGGAGGGGTATAGAGATATGAAGAGACAGATGCCTAGCACTAAGGAAATCGAGCGCGAAATCAAAAATCGCGTAAAGACTATGTTTAGAAAAGACTTTGAGGAAGCTACTGAAGAGGAAATCTACAGAGCTTGTTCAGAGGTAGTAAATGATGTAGTCATCGACAACTGGCTAAACACACAAAAGGAATTCCACAAGCAGGATCCTAAGTGCGTATATTACATGTCCATGGAGTTTTTGATTGGAAGACTTCTGGGAAATAATATGATTAATATGCGTGGCTATACTGAGGTTATGGATGCTTTGAGTGACCTGGGTGTTGATATTAATGCAATCGAGGACAAGGAGCCAGACCCAGCTTTGGGAAATGGTGGTTTGGGTCGACTTGCAGCATGCTTTTTGGATTCACTTGCGACCTTGCAGTATCCAGCATACGGCTGTGGTATCAGATACCACTATGGTATGTTCAAACAAAAGATTGTGGATGGTTTCCAGGAGGAAGTACCTGATAACTGGCTTCAGACCAGATATCCATTTGAGCTTGAACGTCCAGAGTATCAGTATGAAGTAAAATTTGGCGGTTGGGTACGCTATGATTCTCAGCCAGATGGTACCACAAAATATATACATGAAGGCTATAATGCTGTAATCGCTACACCATATGATTTACCTGTTACAGGTTTTGATAATGGTATGGTAAACACACTTATGATTTGGGATGCAAGACCAAAGGAAGTGTTCAGACTGGATTCATTTGAAAAAGGTGATTACAACAGAGCTGTAGAGGATATGAACCTGGCTAGAAACCTTACAGAGGTTCTTTATCCAAATGATAATCATGTACAGGGCAAGGAGCTTAGATTAAAGCAGCAGTATTTCTTTGTTTCTGCTTCTTTGCAGCGTGCAATTGATAAATATTTGCGTTATCACAATGATATTCATAAGCTTCCAGAGAAGGTTGTGTTCCAGATGAATGATACTCATCCTACACTTACAGTAGCAGAGCTTATGAGACTTTTGATGGATGAACACGGTCTTGGCTGGGATGAAGCATGGGAAATCACTACACACTGTGTAGCATACACAAACCACACAATCATGTCTGAGGCTCTTGAAAAATGGCCACAGGATATTTTCAAGAATTTACTTCCACGTATTTACATGATTGTAGAGGAAATCAACCGCAGATTCTGCGATGAAATACGTGATAAATTCCCTGGGGATGAAAATCGTGTTAGACGCATGGCTATTTTAGCTGACAATCAGGTAAAGATGGCTCACATGGCAATTGCAGCAAGTTTTTCTGTAAATGGTGTGGCTGCCCTTCATACAGAGATTTTGAAGAATGTATCTCTTCACGATTTCTATGAAATGTATCCTGAAAAGTTTAATAATAAAACAAATGGTATCACCCAAAGACGTTTCCTTATGCACGGAAACTACAAGCTTTCTGACTGGGTTATCTCAAAAATCGGCAGAGGCTGGATTACAGATTTGTCTCAGATGGAAAAGCTGGAGCGTTATATTGGTGACAAGCGTTCTATTGAAGAATTCATGGATATTAAGCTTGATAACAAAAAGCGTCTGGCTAAATATATCTGGGAGCACAATGGGGTAAATGTTGACCCTAACTCAATCTTTGATGTGCAGGTTAAGAGATTGCATGAATACAAGAGACAGCTTCTAAATATTTTGCATGTAATGTATCTGTACAATCAGATTAAAGAAAACCCAGAGATGGATTTCTATCCAACCACATTTATTTTTGGTGCAAAAGCATCAGCAGGCTATGAAAATGCAAAACTCATTATCAAGCTTATAAATAATGTGGCGGCTGTTATCAATAATGACAAATCAATTGATGACAAGATAAAGGTTGTATTTATTGAGGACTATAGAGTATCTAACGCTGAGTGGATTTTTGCAGCAGCAGATGTTTCTGAGCAGATTTCTACAGCATCAAAGGAGGCTTCAGGTACAGGAAACATGAAGTTCATGTTAAATGGTGCTGTTACAATTGGTACTATGGATGGTGCCAACGTAGAGATGTATCAGGAGCTTGGCGGCAAGAACATATTTATTTTCGGTATGAGCTCAGATGAAGTTATCGCTCATGAAAAGAACAATGACTACAGACCTATGGATGTGATGAATTCTGATTATCGAATCCAGAAAGTATTAAATCAGCTGGTTAATGGATACTATAGTATTGAGAATCCTGAATTGTTCAGACCACTCTACAATTCATTGCTTAATACCCAGTCTACCCCAAAGGCTGACACATACTTTGTATTGAAGGATTTTGCTTCATATGTAGAGGCTCATGAGAAGATTCAGGAGGCTTACAAGGATAAATTCAAGTGGGGTCAAATGGCACTTTCCAACGTGGCACATGTAGGCAAGTTCTCATCAGATAGAACTATTCAAGAATA
>CAMNPQ010000249.1 GCA_946548305.1 uncultured Pseudobutyrivibrio sp. | reverse complement strand
CAATCGTTCAGGCTGCAGACCAGAAGGTTACTCAGCAACAACAGCAGATTGAGTCTATGATTGAAAACGGCGCAAAGGTTATCG
Source organism: uncultured Pseudobutyrivibrio sp. (assembly GCA_946548305.1). GTDB lineage: Bacteria > Bacillota > Clostridia > Lachnospirales > Lachnospiraceae > Pseudobutyrivibrio. The sequence goes on along the minus strand of CAMNPQ010000249.1, from coordinate 3,032 downwards.
TTGTAGGACCTGTAGATGGCTCACAGCTAGGTGCAGTACTTGAGCAGGCTAAGGAAGCTGGCGTATATGTAATCGGCTATGACCGTCTTCTTGAAAACACATCAGGTGTTGATGGTGTAGTACAGTTTGGTTCTGTAAAGACTGGTGAGCTTCAGGCTCAGGCATTGTTACAGGGTCTTGAGGAGAAGAAGGGTGAGCCTCCTTACAACATCGAGCTTTTCGGTGGTGGCCCTGCTGATCCTAACGCACCAAACTTCTTCAAGGGTGCTATGTCAGTACTTCAGCCAAAGATTGATGATGGAACACTTGTAGTTGTATCTGGTCAGACAGACTTTACACAGTGCGCAACAGTTGATTGGGACAATGCTAAGGCACAGTCAAGAATAGATTCACTTCTTTCAGGATTCTATTCAGACAAGGAAATCGATGGTGTTCTTTGCCCTAACGATGGTATTGCAAGAGCATGTATCACATCATGTGAGAACGCTGGTCAGGATATCCCAGTAGTATCTGGTCTTGATGCTGAGAACGAGTCAGTTGAGTGGGTATGGCAGGGACGTCAGTACTCTACAGTTGCTAAGCCAACAGAAGACCTTGTTGCTAAGACAATCGAAATCATCGATTCACTTCAGGCTGGTAACGGTATGCCTGCTACAGAAGTAACAGCAGACAACGGTGTAATCGAAGTTCCAGTATATGAGCTTCCACCAGTAGTAGTAACAAAGGACAACGAGAAGGAAGTATTCGCAAATGACCCTTCACGTTTAGAATTATTAAAGTAATTTCTTCTTCATATTCTTTTTTTGATAATTTGTTTAAAGTATAATTAACTCAGAGATTGTATTTTAAACACTTATAGGGCAGTGACAATCCACTGCCCTTATTAAATGATATTTTAGGAGGTAGTGTTGTGGAAAAGAAAATTGACGTTGTGGCATTGGGAGAACTCCTTATAGATATGACTAACAACGGAGTATCAGAAAATAATAATGACTTGTTTGAGGCAAATCCAGGAGGAGCACCATGTAATGTACTTGCTATGCTTAAAAGATTTGGCCACGAAGTTAATTTTATTGGTAAGGTAGGAGATGACATTTTTGGTAGAAAGCTGAAGGCTACACTTGAGGAAGTTGGCATTGGTACAGAAAATCTTTTAATGGATAAGGATGTTCGTACTACACTTGCTTTTGTAGAGACTTTCCCAGATGGAGATAGAGATTTCTCATTCTACAGAAATCCAGGAGCAGATATGATGCTCAGAAAGGATGAGGTAGATACAGAGCTTATCAAGAATACAAAGGTTTTCCATTTTGGAACACTTTCTATGACTCATGAATTGCCAAGAGAGGCTACAATTTTTGCTCTTGAAGAGGCAAAGAAAAATGGTGCTATCATCACATTTGATCCAAACCTAAGAGAACCCCTTTGGAACAGCTTGGATGAGGCAAAAGAGCAGATTTTATGTGGTATGAAATACGCTGATTATCTTAAAATATCAGACAATGAAATCCAGTGGCTTACTGGAGAACAGGATTATACAGCTGGTGTGCACAAAATCAGAGAGCAGTTCAATATCCCGCTTATAACTGTTTCTTTGGGCAAGGAAGGAAGCCGTGCATACTATCAGCCAGAGGGCAAGGAAGAAATCATCGTAGAGGTTGATTCATTCTTATCACCAGAAACAATCGAAACAACTGGTGCAGGTGATACATTCTGCGGCTGTATAATTCATTATTTATTGGAGTATGGTATATACGAATTAGATGAAAATAGATTAAAGGAAATGCTTACAGTTGCAAACGCTGCAGCATCTCTGATTACAAGAGTTAAAGGCGCACTTAGGGTAATGCCATCATTAGATAAGGTTAATGAATTGGCTAAATCAAGGTGAGATAATGACTTACAAAATTGTGTTCTGTGATGTGGATGGCACATTGCTTAATAAAGAACATAGATTGTTGGATAGTACCTTAAAGTCCATAAAAGCTTTACAGGAAAAAAATCTGCCATTTGTTATTGTTACTGCCAGAGGACCTTCTGGTATTTATCCAATATTTAAAAGATACAAGTTTGTATGCCCAATGGTTTGTTTTAGTGGAGGCCTTATCATTGATTACAATGGCCAGGTATTATACTCAAACGGATTCACCAAGGGCACAGCAAAAAAGCTTATAAACTTCATAGAAAAAGAGAATCTTGACTGTACATGGAATATCTATTCTATGGACAATTGGATCGTTAAAGACCGTGCTGACGAAAGAGTTGCAAGGGAAGAATCTATAGTTGAGGCACAGGCATCAGAAGGCGATGTTGATAGCTTGCCAGAAGGTGCAGAGATAGGAAAAATCCTGTGTATGTGCAACCCCGCTCATACTGTAGAAATTGAAAATAGACTAAAAAAAGAATTCCCATGCCTATCTATAGTTCGTTCGTCAGATATTCTTATTGAAATTATGAATAAAAACATTTCTAAGGGAGAAAGTATTGAATTTCTCTGCAAGAAATGGGATATTGATATTAAGGAAACGGTAGCATTCGGAGATCATTTCAATGACCTTGAAATGCTTGAAAAGGTGGGAAAACCTTTCTTGATGGAGAATGCGCCAAAGGAGCTAAAAGAACGAATCGGAAATGTTACTTTTAGCAATGATGCTGATGGAATATATCATGGTTTGAAGCAAATAGGACTAGTTGATTAATCGACTAGAAAGGGGGATTTTGCATGGAACGATACGAACTTGATTCAGCTGAAAACAAAGCCTTTGTCAGAGAGATGAGGAATAGTCTGTTGTCATTTGGACACAGATTTCCTTCTCCTGGCGGAGGCTCTTATTATTTAGGGGATGATGGAACTCCTTGGAAGGACCGTCCAAGGGAAACCTGGATTACAAGTAGAATGTGCCATGTCTATAGTTTGGGGGCTATGCTTGGCCACGAGGGAAGTGAAGCCCTTGCAGATGCGGCTTTAAAGGGATTGGCTGGTGAATTGCATGACGATGAACACGGTGGCTGGTATGCAGGACTGACTGCAG
>CAMNPQ010000248.1 GCA_946548305.1 uncultured Pseudobutyrivibrio sp. | reverse complement strand
TTACTGTAAGGTACATAAGTTTCTCCTTTCTATAGATTTAGGATTATCCTATGTAGATATTATAGCATGTTTTACCAAAGATTACTACTTACAGTAAAACTTCAGTCTATGAGACGGCATTCATCCTACCACTCAAGAGTAGTGGGTTTTCTGCCTTGATGTTTATAAAAAAATTACTAAAAAGGGATTGCAGCTGTGCAATCCCTTCATGGTCAATTATATTGACACTCTGTTTCTACAATGCTAAATCTACATGAGCAACTGTTCCTGCTGCCCCTGTACTTTCCTTTAGATAAATTCCTATTTTTCTAAGTACTGCATCAGTCTGTCCTAAGGTGTCTTTATAACTAAACTCAGTATCCACATTTCCCAGATAAATAGCCCCCACATCAGCTTCCTTGAGATTCAAAAGTTTGTCATTTCCTTTCTCATCCTTGACCCAGACCTTAAGCTTATTAAAGACTTCATCATTCTCATCTATCCAACCGTTTTTATCCTCATCATATTCTGCCAAGTCTCCAAAACCATCCCCAGACTTAGTTCCAAATAGTTCAGAACCATCATTTATCTTGCCATCTTCATTTTTATCTATAGCTAAAAAACCGCTACCTTTGCCTACAAATGATATTTCATCTTCTTTTCCATCTGAATCAATATCAAACTTGAATTTCTGGTCAGAAATAGAAGTAGCATTTGTATCCATATTTATCACAAGTGGGTCAGTCAAAACTCTGGTATAGGTCTCAGCTGAAAGAGAATCTATCTTTTGAGAAAGGCTTCTTCCCAACTGCACTTCCACATTAAAGTTCAAGCTTCTTCCATCTGAAGTCTGTACTACTCCTGTGCTTTGAAATGCCGTATTCTCGTACTCCAGATGAGTCCCAGAGGTGGCGGATATGCGTTGCCACACCTGAGTGCGTCCCACTGTTTCCATAGACGAAAGATTCAATGTGTTACTGGCTACCCCATTTACACTGAATTTCACTCCTTCATCACAGCTTCTTCCAAATATACCTCTTTGCCAATCATTAAATGCCTTTAGCTGGTCAGAAAGCTTTTTATCAGATGGGCTCTTCCGTCCATTTAAAAGATCTAGAATCTTCTTCACCAAGCTGATTTGAAGGTCTTCCATATCCCACTGACTCATACCAGCATTAGCTTCTCGAATCTGCTTATCATGCTCTGCCATTTGGTTTATCATATTTTGCAGATTTTTCTGCCTGTTTTCCTTTGCTGCAGCATCCTTGTTCTTTTGATATTGTTCTAGTGATTCTTTTAGAGATTTTTCCCCATCAGCAGACAGTTCCATAATTGCACTTACGACTTTTCCATCAGCCCTTTGATCAATTGTAGCTGTTTCTACATGGGTGTAAGAATAAGAATTGTGTGTAGATGCCATGTTTACATGGCTGTTTTCAATCTTCATAGCGGACTCCTTTCCACAAATAAAGAAAAAATAAAAGTGCCAAACGCGAGACCTTCGCACATCCATGTGCCTAGTCTTCATCTTTTATATCGTCATATGTTAATTAATTATTAACGATTTACTGTGGAAGATTTAAAAAATTTCACATTTTGTCATTTTACTGTGTGATTGTGCTAAAATGTAAATTATCTTAATTTAAGGGGCTCAAGTTATGGGTACAAAAGAAACAAAAAAAGAAGTTACAAAGCCAGAACTAAAATCTACTATCGAGTCAAAAAAGCAGTACTCTGAATATCTTATAATCGCATATCTCACATATATGTCGTTATACATTATTTTTAATTCAGCAGTGGAATTTTTGTATAAAGCCAATCCCGTTTATCGCTTTGGTAATTACATAGGACTTATTCTTGCTATAGGCACATTGGTTCCTTTAGTTCGAAAGGTTCCTACAGATTTTCTTATCAAACCTTTAAAAGTGAATAAAGCCAGAATACTAGATGCATTTACAAGAGGGCTTATTATATGCCTGATTTTCGGTGGACTTATGATAATACTGAAATATGCTATGCTAAAATTGGCTCCTGACATGCTAAAACGTTGCATGCCTTTTTTCTATTTTGACAGGCTACTACCTGGAAGAATCACCTCAAATACTATGCTGTATCCTCTGACAGCTTTCTGGCAGGAATACTGTATGAACGTCATGGGTTATGATGGTATGCGCACACTTCTTGTAGGTAATCACAGAAAACATAAATCAGTATCCGTAGTAGCACTCTTTTTTGGAGCTATGCACTACACATACGGCTTTCCTATGATAGTACTCACCATTTTCTTTGTGCTGTTCATGAACTATATCTATCGTCGCACCAAAAACCTTTGGGTATGTATGCTAGTTCATATTATTTTAGGGCAGCTGCTATTCACATTGCAGCTTCAAAAAATCACATTTTCTCTATGATGGATTTTCTCTATCAATCTCAAGCTGAGCCTTGTGCCGCCTGTTGATATTCTTGCTGGTATCAATAGTGCTGGCACGTTGCACAGCAGCATTTCCAAATTTTCCTCGTATAGAATCCAAAGTGGAATCCAGTGCCTTGCGTTTTTCCTTATTCTCATCTGAAAATAATGACATCTGCTCAAAACCACCTCTATCAATATCAGTTACAGAAAGACCTATCAGTCTAAGTGGTTCACCATGCCAGCTTTCTTTAATCAATAGCTTGGCTGTGTTGTAAATCACATCAGTAACATCCGTAGGTTCTGATAGTTTTTTCTGGTGGGATTTATTTACAAAATCCAGATTGCGATATGTCACCCCCACACATCTGCATTTGCCATCATCATTTCTCATTCTGGCAGCCACAATATCTGCCTGTGCAAGCAAAATCCTATTTATGCTTTCAATATCCACCAAATCATCTTCTACTGTAGTCTCGGCTGAATATCCTTTTGCATCTTCTGGTTCATCAATCACTGGAGAATTATCTATTCCGTTGGCATAATTGTGAAAATGCATTGCACTGCGCTCTCCAAGTATCAATTTAAGCTGTTCAACGGGAGCCTTTGCCAGCTCTCCAATTGTATTTATATTTATGCTTTTAAGTCTTGCTGTGGTAGATTTGCCACAAGAAAACAACTCCGACACAGGAAGCTGCCACATTTTTGATGGGATTTCCTCGGGAAATAATGTGTG
>CAMNPQ010000247.1 GCA_946548305.1 uncultured Pseudobutyrivibrio sp. | reverse complement strand
TTATTTTATGACTCTTACCTGTACCTGGAGCACCATAGAAGATTTGCTGAAGGGGGTCTATATTAAGTAACTCATCTTTCTCTTTGTATATATCAAGGTCTCTTTCCTTATCTGAAATATTAGAATTTGAGTTAAATTCTACTTTCAAATAAAAAATATATGTATCATCTTCTTTTACACGTAAAAAGACGAAATTCGTAATAAGAGGTAAGCAAATATTACTAATGTATTGGTAGTTCCTTGACAAGGAATCATCTTTTGGCCTAGATAAATAATATCTCTTATCAGTATTTTTTTCAAAACGTATTTTAAATGTTTCTTCACGAATATTTAAAGTTTGAGTATATAATTCATCATAAAACTTAGAAATATCTAACCTATAAGACTGTTGGGGATGAAAATATTCATCCCTCGCTTCGAGTAAATATTTGATTAAATCAAGTTTTGAAACAATTACTGTAACTGTCGTCTCCTTCTTTGGAAAGAAGAATCTATCCCACTTCTCTTCATCCGTTATTGAACCTATGTGGATACGTTTTTCACCGCCAGGTTTTTCCACACCAAAAGTTTCACCTTCTTTTAACAGTTTCAATTTTGAGTGTGCTGCAGAATCTTTCAGACTTCGAATTAAGATTTCATATTCCATCATATATTCTCTCTTTAGATTAAAACATTCGTTTTTATTATCTCATTTACAATAGCCATCAATACATCCACTACAATAGAGTTACCTGCTTGTCTAAGTGTCTGCATAGATGAAACTGCAATCTTAAAGTCATCAGGAAAACCCATTAGGCGCAAGGCTTCTCTATCACTAAGTTGCCTTAGTACCAACGGATTCTTCTTGACAGTAATATAATTATCCACTCCTGCACGATGATGTTGGGTCATCATCTTCATTAGTGTACGAGCTATTGGCAAATCAGTTTCAGTAGATGTTTTATAGTTTGATGTTCCTCCTGCTAATACATATTTCTGAACAGCAGGTGTTAAGGTAAATTTCTTATCAGGCTTTCCTGATACTTTTTCAACTATCAAACTGCCATTTGCTTGATTATAATTGAAATGCCCAAAAGCACAATTGTCTTCCAAGAAATCCTGCATCTTATATTTTAGTGGGACAGGCTCTGGATATACAAAATCGTTACTTTCGATATCCTCTCTAATACCAATTACAAAAATTCTTCTTCTGCTCTGAGGTATTCCGTAATCCGATGCATTTAGTATTTGAGGTTCAGTTATACGATAATTCAAATCATTTTTGAAAACACTTTTCATTACCTCCCATGTATGACCATTATCATGAGTCGTAAGTCCCCTCACATTTTCATAAATAAAAACACGAGGCTGAGTTTCCTTTATAATTCTTGCGAATTCATAGAATAGAGTTCCTCTTGTATCGCTCAATCCATATTGTGCTCCTACTGCAGAGAATGCTTGACAGGGGCTACCACCTACCAATAAATCTATGCCGTCATTAGCATAATCTCTTGCATCAAGAAAACGAATATCGAGGTGAAAATCATCTATATTTATTAAATGCCCATAGTTAGCAAGATAGGCTGTTTTTACAAAATTTGTTTGACGGCTTCTTTTCTTATATAGTTCGTCAACATAATTCTTCTTGTCTATTTTGCTTGGCATCGACTGGATTTTATTTCTGATATCTTCAGCTATTTGATTCTCTTTTTTACCAAGTTCTTCTAGACGTACAATATCATCTTCTATTTTTAACTGCTTTTTACTTCTCAGCTTTTTTAGTTTTGTGTATTCCTCCAGTTCTTGACCCTCAAGCAAATTTAGCTCAACATCACCATTGTCACAGGCAAAAACTATCTCATAGTTAATGCCTAAACGATGGAGAGCTTGTTCTATCGCTCCTATGCCTGAGAATACTGTTGCTAATTTCATTCGTCAAATACTCCTGTCTTTATTAATTCATTCACTAGTGCTATCAGCACATTTACTACGATAGAATTTCCACTTTGACGCCACATAATGTTATCATTATGTAACATTACGAAGCTATCAGGAAATCCCATAAGACGCAAACACTCTCTTGGCGTGTATTGTCTGATAACTCCTTTTTGACCATTCCATTCTCCAACATATGCACGTTGTAGTATTTCAGGAGTATGTTTGGAACTTAGGGGTTCAAATATAAAATCACCATTCCAATTAAACTGTTGGTTGGCTTTTTGGCATTTTTGTATATCTCTTCCTACCTGTGCTCTTGTTGGATGTGAGGTTACAAACTCAAATCCCTTTTGTCCAAGATAATATTTAGCAGGTACATTCTCGTCAAGAAAATCTTTGTTCGTCTTTTCTAGTTTTATAGGAACTGGGAATTGAAAGTCCTGCTTGAGTTTTATGTCATTCCTGATACCAACAAGAAAAATACGCTCTCTTTGTTGTGGTATTCCATATTCCAAAGCATTTAGAACCGCCTTTTCCTTCCCTTTCTCATCTTTTCGTATATACACATTATAGTTCAGTTCTCTGAATGTGTTCTTTATAACAGCCCATGTGTTACCATTATCATGTACCAACATGCCTTTCACATTCTCAAATATGAAAGCCTTGGGGCGCACTTCAAAGATGATTCGAGCATAATCATGAAACAAAGTTCCTCTAGTGTCGGCAAATCCACCTCGTTTTCCATTACTTGAGAATGATTGGCAAGGACTACCACCTACCATTAAGTCAACCTTATTTGTATAATCACGACCATCTAAAAAATGTACATCTAAATGGAAATCATCTTTATTAATATGGTAGTTCTCAACGTATGTTTGTTTAACATAGTTAACACCCTTGCTATATTTTTTGTACAATTCATCAACAAATGCTCTCTTATCTGATGTAGAAGGAAGACTTGCTATCTTTTTTGCATAATCATCTATTATCTTGCGTTCGCTTTTCGTCAGCTGTGATAGTCTTTTTGATTCCTCTGGTGTTATTCTATATCTTGCAATTTTCTTGAGGGTATCATATTCCTTTTGTAGGTCTTCAGGCAAAAGTTTCAGCTCTAATTCTCCATTATCACACGCAAACACATTTTCGTGTTCTACATCCATGAGATTTAGAGCTTGCTCTATAGCTCCTATTCCACTAAATAAAGTTCCTAAATTTATTTTTATCTTCTTTGGCATAAAAAAGCCCTTTTCGTTTTTTGAAAAGGGCGCAGAAGAAAG
>CAMNPQ010000246.1 GCA_946548305.1 uncultured Pseudobutyrivibrio sp. | reverse complement strand
ATTGGTGGAAAGAGGTGAGGACAACCTGGCAAACTTATCTTATGCTAAAGGTGCAACTCTAGAGACATACATAGCAGCTCAAAAACAGCTGACTAAATCAGTTTCTACCAACTCTAGCATTGTGAAAGCTGCTCAGAACTACCAAGGATATGTTACCTTGGGAAAAGCTCCTGGAGAAGCCGCTGAAGAAACATCTGAAGAAACATCTGATACTGTGGAAGAAACACCTCAGACTATAGAAGAACCTGTAGAAGAAGGCCAGGATGAAGAGGCTTTAGAAACTCCAGAAGAAACTGTTCCTAATACAGATATGAATCAGGAGGAGACAGGAACTGAGGAAACTACAGAAGAACCTACAGAAGAAACTACAGAGGAAACTGCAGAAGAACCTACAGAAGAACCCGTAGAAGCGACCGCAGAAGCCACAGTTGATGAAGATATAGACAGTAACAAGTTTGCAGCTACAGATGATTACACACTTGGTCAGATGGTGACAGCTGAATATTTAAAACAGCTTAATGACGATGCAGATGGTGTTTACGAAAACTTCTTTATCACTATAGGTTCAATGGGGTATGCAGATTGCCTTGATAATGCCACATTGCATGATGTGAGTGACGAAGAATTTTATAGTACATGTCAGTCTAATGGGGAGTACATGGGAACTTTTGTTTCTCCAGTTTCAGGCAAACCGGTATTTGTTATAGCCTATGCTATTACCGACCCACAAACTGGTGAATTTTTAGGCTGCGTCAACAATTCAATCGACTTGGGTGTGATGTCCAACAGTGTCATAGCTGATGAACTGTATGATGTGATATTATTCACTCATGATGGATTGACAATCGCATCACCAGACACAGAAATGATTTTAAATTTCAATATTGCGGAAGTAGATCCAGATAATTGGAGCCAAATTATGGCTACAAAAATTGGCTATTTAGCATATAATGATCCAAACACAGGTGAACTTTGTTATACAGGCTATCGAGTTTCAGACAATTTTGTGGTAGAAGTTTCCCAGCCTGATAGCGATTATGCGGATGATAGGGCTGCTGTTAGAAACATGGCTTTGGGAATTATGTTTGTAGCCCTTATTATAAGTGTAGTGATTGTTATATTTGTTACACTTTCTATAATCAAGCCATTGAAAGACACCAACAAGACAATCAATGAGATTATCGACAGTATCAACGCTGGAAATGGAGATTTGACAAATCGTATAGCAGTTCGAGGCTCCGATGAATCAGCCCAGATAGGTGATTCTATCAACAAATTTGTCAGTGTGCTTCAGGATGTCATGGGTATGCTTGGAAGCAATTCTACCAAGCTGAATTCCATTTCAGCGAATGTGGGTCAGAGCATTAATCGGGCAAATGACGAGATAAACGATGTTTCAGCTACCATGGAAGAAATGTCTGCATCTTCAGAGGAGATATCAGCATCACTTCATCAGGTTACAGAACAGATTAATGAAATCACCAATATGGTGAATTCGGTGAAGGAGAAAGCTATGGCTCAGGCAAATTCTACTGACAAGATATTAAAGAAGGTAGAAGGGCTTAGAAATGATTCAATGCGACAGCGTGATGAAGCTGATGTGGAGGCAAACAGAGTCATAGAACAGCTGCAGGAGAGCATGAAGACGGCAAAGGATGTGGAAAAGATTGCTGATTTGACAGATGAAATTTTGAATATTGCATCTCAAACCAATTTGCTTGCCTTGAATGCATCCATCGAAGCTGCCCGTGCAGGAGAAGCTGGAAAAGGATTTGCTGTTGTGGCAGATGAAATAAGACAGCTTGCTGACAATTCAAGGGAGACAGCAAACAGTATTCAGGATATTTCAAATGGCGTTATTGCCAGTGTTAATGATTTGTCTGACAAGGCGAACTCTCTTGCGACTGCATTTATGGAATCAAATGAAAGCGGCAGAACTGGTGTAGAAGAAATGACAGGGGCATATCAGGAGGATATCCAAACAGTGGCAACAGCCATGGAACATTTTGCATCGGATAGTAATGACATCAACGATACCATGAATGTTATAAAAGATACAATCGACAGTATCAACATTGCCTTAGAAGAGACAGTTACAGGTATCACAAACGTATCCACAGCTACAGTTGATGTGGCAAACAGCCTCGCATCTGTTGGGGATGAGGCAACTGAAAATCTTAATATTTCAAAAGAACTTGCCACAGAGGTTGGAAAATTTAAATATCAGTAAATTATTAAAGGGCCATGCAGGCCCTTTTTTAATGTTACTGTTCACAGCTTCACAAGCTAGATTAAAATTTTGAAATTACAAGCTAAATTAGATGTAGTCAGCCAAAAGCTCTTAGTGAATAAGCATTCTGAAATGAACTTTTCGAGGACTGTATTAACTTTTTAACACTTCTTTCAAAGTTTTACTATTTTTCTAAAACAACGTTTATAGTAAAATAGGTAATAAAAGTATTGGGAGGACAGTATGGAATTTGGAAAGCTGATTAAGTGGGATATAAAAAATAATACTGTTGAAATTGAATACCAGAAGAAAAAAGTGGTGGTTCACATCATTACAGAGGAAATCATAAGGGTTTTGGTGCCAGTCTGGAGAGAGGACTATCAGTCAGTGGCTATTGAGGGCAATCCTGTTGTTCCTACAGATTTTGATGTTGAAAATAGCGAGGAAGGATTAGAAATTAAAACATCCCAGGTGGTTTTACAGCTGAGGGATGATTTTCAGTTTACATTTAAAGATAGATATGGAGATGATATTTTATCCAGCTACGAAGGCACTCGTATATTTGAGGACACCATTTCAGAAAAGTCTCTTGGTTTATTAGAGGCAGAAGGGCATGATATTTCGGGGTTAAAGCATCATGACCATAAAGTTCAGCTGCTTTTCAACCTAAGGGATGAGGAAAGATTTTATGGAATGGGAGATAAGACAGGTTTCCTAAATAAACGAGGCTTTTATTACGAAAACTGGAATTCCGACATTCCACAGGTACACCATGAAAATATGCCAGCACTTTACAAATCTATTCCATTTTACATTGGAAAAGGAGCCGGGTATGTGTATGGCATGTTTTTTGACAACACATTCCATAGCTACATGGATTTTGGTAAAGAAAATAGCAATTATTTCTATTATGGGGCAGATGATGGCAACCTGGATTTTTATTTCATGGGTGGGGAAAATATCCCAGATGTAAT
>CAMNPQ010000245.1 GCA_946548305.1 uncultured Pseudobutyrivibrio sp. | reverse complement strand
TTATTCATCAATTCTCCTGACACTATCACTGGCAATAGTGTTGATAAATGTGACACAGCATCTGCTGAATTCCAGTTTACTGAAGCTGGTACTGTTGATGTTTGTGGCTCACTTGATGATGTTGTAAATGCTATGCGTCAGGTTATTTCTATGATTCCTAATGATATCGTAGAAGCAACAGACGATTTAAACAGAGCATCAGAAGGTTTGGAGGACAAGCTTTCAGATGCAGCCCAAGTTGCTACAGAAATCGCTGATAACAGAGAATTTATCGAGCTTAAGGCTGGCTTTGCCAAGGAAATGGTTACAGGTCTTATGAAGCTTGATGGTGTAACTATCGGTGTGGTAGGAAACCGTGAGGTTGATGGAAATGCTATTCTTTCAGCTGCAGGCTGCGAGAAGGCTGCTGATTTCGTGGATTTATGTGATATGTACGAAATCCCTGTTCTTACTATTACAAATGTAGCAGGCTTCAAGTCATGCATGTGCCAGGAAAGACGTCTTCCTAGAGCACTTTCACAGATGACACAGAGATTCGTAGATGCAAGTATTCCAAAGCTCAACCTTATTACAAAGCAGGGCTATGGTACACCATATGTGCTTATGAATTCTAAATCTCTTGGTGCTGATTTAGTTTACGCTTTTGACACCACTTCAGTAGGTGCTATGGAAGCTTCTAAGGCAGCCAAGATTTTATCAGACAACGGCACAGATGCAGCTGCAATCGAGAAGGACTATGCTTCACTTCAGGATAGTGCTCTTACAGCAGCAGCACATGGACACATTGATAGAATTGTATCTATGGCAGATGCTAGAAAATATATTATTGCAGGATTTGAAATGTTCTTTTAGAGCAGGAAGGTGAACACATGAGAAAAAAATTAATGATTGCTATATGCACCTTCATTCTTGCTATTGGTCTGGTGGCGTGTGGAAGTAATAAAGAGGAAGTCTACGGTGGTAGAACTGCTGATGATTACGAAGCGGAAATCACCTCTATGATGACTCAGCTTGCCAGCTTGGACGAAGAGACAATTGATTATAATATTTCATACATGTCTTCTTATGAAGAAGGTGCAGTCCTTGTAGCACTTCTTGAAAATTATAAGGATTGCTACAAAGAAGCAGGAGATTTTGTTGGCTTAGGTGAATTTGATGTTCAAAAGTCTGGAAAGACTATTACATCTACAGTAGTTGCTGATTACTCAAAGAGAGATTTAAAGATGACTTTTGTGTACAGCACTCTGGATACATCTGCACCTACAGCAATGAATATTGAGCCTGTTTATACCCTTGGTGAGACAATGCAAAAGGCAGCATTAAATACAGTTATGGGTATTCTGATTGTATTCTGTATGCTGATTGTGATGTCTGGTGTTATTAAATGCTTTGAAATCATTCCAAAGCTTCAAAACAAGGCAAAAGACAAAGCGGAAAGCACTGTAAGTAATGTGACAGCTGCTCCAGTAGCTTCGCCAGTTGCAAAAAATGAGACAGATGATTTACAGCTTGTTGCTGTAATTGCTGCAGCTATCGCTGCAAGTACAGGAGCTTCTACAGATTCGTTTGTAGTTCGTTCTATCAAGAAAAGATATTAGTTTAGGAGGAAAAACATGAAAAACTATACAATCACTGTTAACGGAACAGTTTATGATGTTACTGTAGAAGATAAGGGAGGTTCTGGAGTTTCTCCAGTTACACCTGTGGCTGCACCTAAGGCAGCAGCACCTGCACCAGCACAGACAGGAGCAGCTGGTGGAATCAAAATCGAAGCTGGAGCAGCTGGAAAGGTTGTTAAGATTGCAGCCGCAGCTGGTACTGCTGTAAAGAAGGGTGATCCAGTAGTTGTTCTTGAAGTTATGAAGATGGAGACACCTGTAGTAGCACCTTCTGATGGTACTGTAGCATCAATCAACTGCAACGAAGGTCAGCAGGTTGAGGCTGGCGCATTACTTGCAACTATGAACTAATAGGAGGATTACACATGAGTTACGTTGGAGAGACATTGTTAAACCTGGCTCATCAGACTGCATTTTTCAATCTGACCTGGGGTAACTATGTCATGATAGCGGTTGCCTGTGTTTTCCTTTATCTAGCAATTAAAAAGGGATATGAACCATTACTGTTACTTCCAATTGCCTTTGGTATGTTGCTTGTAAATATATATCCTGATATTATTGCTTCCCCAGAGGAAACATCCAATGGAGTAGGCGGCTTGCTTTACTATTTTTATACTCTTGATGAGTGGTCTATTTTACCTTCACTTATATTTATGGGTGTTGGTGCTATGACAGACTTTGGTCCACTTATTGCTAACCCAGTCAGCTTTTGGCTTGGTGCGGCTGCACAGATTGGTATTTTTACAGCTTACCTTCTTGCAATCCTTTTAGGATTTTCAGATCAGGCAGCTGCAGCTGTATCAATCATCGGTGGTGCAGATGGACCTACATCTATTTTCTTAGCTGGTAAATTAGGACAGTCAGCACTTATGGGACCTATTGCGGTTGCAGCATACTCATATATGTCACTGGTTCCAATTATTCAGCCACCTATTATGAAGGCTCTTACCACAAAAGAAGAGCGCGCTATAAAGATGGCACAGCTTAGACCTGTATCAAAGCTTGAGAAGATTTTATTCCCAATCGTTGTTACTATTATTGTTTGTTTGATTTTACCTACAACAGCTCCACTTGTTGGTATGCTGATGCTTGGTAATCTGTTTAAAGAGTCAGGTGTTGTAAATCAGCTCACAGAGACAGCATCTAATGCACTTATGTACATTGTAGTTATCCTGCTTGGTACATCTGTAGGTGCTTCTACATCTGCTGAGGCATTTCTCAACGCTGCAACTCTAAAAATTGTTGTACTTGGTCTTGTAGCTTTCGTATTCGGTACAGCTGCAGGTGTATTGTTCGGAAAGATTTTGTGCCATGCTACACATGGAAAGATAAATCCACTTATTGGTTCGGCTGGTGTATCTGCCGTTCCTATGGCTGCTCGTGTTTCTCAGAAGGTTGGGGCAGAAGAGGACCCAACAAACTTCCTCCTTATGCATGCTATGGGACCAAACGTTGCCGGTGTTATCGGTACAGCTGTTGCAGCCGGCGTATTTATGGCTATTTTTGGTGTTTAGAATACGCTTTGATTATTAAATATTAGGAGGAAAATATAATGGCAGATATTAGTCCAAAGCCAGTTAAAATTACAGAGACAGTGCTCCGTGAT
>CAMNPQ010000244.1 GCA_946548305.1 uncultured Pseudobutyrivibrio sp. | reverse complement strand
TTTCACATCAGCCATGATGCGGCTGATCCAGTTGCATATCGTATAGAAAATGATAAATCAAAGGTTGCAGTCTGTACTGATTTAGGGTATTATGACGACAATATTGTTGCAAACCTCACTGGGCTTGATGCTATGCTTCTTGAGGCGAATCATGATATTCATATGTTGGAAGTGGGTGTTTACCCATACCCGTTAAAGCAACGTATCCTTGGGAAATATGGACATTTGTCTAATGAGACCAGCGGAAAGCTTCTAAGTACTGTCCTACATGACAATGTGAAGCACGTTTTTTTAGGGCATCTTAGCCATGAAAACAATTACCCTGATTTGGCTTATGAGACAGTGCGCTTGGAGGTGACTATGGATGAACGCACCCCTTATTCCGGCAGCGACTTCAACATCACCGTAGCCTCCCGCAGCGACGTATCCGAGCGCGTGGTAATTTAGGGGATGGTATTTTTTAATAGTTTTAATGAGCCGGTAGCTAACAAGCTGATTTTTGGTTTTTAGGTGAGATGTTGTTGAATGAATTTAAAATAATTTTAATGAGCCTGTAGCTAACAAGCTGATTTTTGGTTTTTAAGTGAGATGCTGTTGAATGAATTTAAAATAATTTTAATGAGCCTGTAGCTAACAAGCTATTATTTTTTTCAGGGAGACGTTCTGTCGACATGAAAAAAGATAATGCTTGTGAGCGTAACAGGCGGACTAGGAAATTAGGTGCACTAAGAAAGGAGATAAAATGGAGAATAAAGTTATTATTACTGTAGTAGGCAAGGACACAGTGGGAATCATTGCCCGTATTTGCACATACCTGGCAGATAATGGTGTAAATGTTTTAGACATTACACAGACAATCGTGCAAGGCTTCTTTAACATGATGATGATTGTAGATATCAATGCAAGCTCTCGCAGCTTTGGTGATATTCAAAGCGACTTGGAAAAACTTGGAAATGAAATAGGAGTCCAGGTAAAGGCTCAAAAAGAGGCAATTTTTGATGAAATGCATAGAATATAGGAGAACATCATGGTCAATTTACAAGAAGTAATTGAAACAAACAAAATGGTTGAAGAGCAGACATTAGATGTGCGAACAATCACTATTGGAATCAGCTTGTTAGAATGTATTGATGCTGATTTAAAGCTGTTAAATGAAAAGATATACCACAGAATTACTACTGTAGCAAAAGATTTAGATAAAGTGGCTAAAGAGATTGAAAGTGACTATGGTATTCCTATTGTAAATAGACGTATTGCGGTAACGCCAATTGCTTTAATTGGAGCAGCAGCCTGCAAAACACCAGCAGATTTTGTTGGCTTGGCGCATACACTGGATAAGGCAGCAGAGGCAGTAGGAGCAAATCTGATAGGTGGCTATTCGGCATTGGTTTCAAAGGGAATGACTACTGCAGATGAGATGCTTATTCGTTCTATTCCACAGGCTCTTTGCGAAACTAATAGAGTATGCAGTTCTGTAAATTTGGCATCCACCAAAACAGGTATAAATATGGATGCTGTACGCCTGATGGGAGATATCCTGCTTCAGGTGGCAGACCGTTCAAAGGATAGAGATTCAGTAGATTGTATGAAGCTTGTGGTATTTTGTAATGCTCCTGATGACAACCCATTTATGGCTGGTGCATTTCATGGTGTCACTGAGGCTGATGCAATAATCAATGTTGGCGTGTCAGGTCCTGGGGTTGTAAAGAAGGCTTTGGAATCTGTTCGTGGCGAGAGCTTTGAAGTGCTTTGCGAAACTATAAAAAAGACAGCCTTTAAAGTAACCCGTGTAGGTCAGCTTGTGGCTCAGGAAGCTTCAAAGAGACTGGGTATTCCATTTGGTATTATTGATTTATCCCTTGCCCCAACACCAGCAATCGGTGATTCTGTAGCAGATATATTATGTGAGATAGGTCTTGAATATGCTGGCGCACCTGGAACTACAGCAGCACTGGCAATGCTTAATGACCAGGTTAAAAAAGGTGGCGTCATGGCAAGCTCTTATGTGGGCGGTCTTTCAGGTGCATTCATCCCTGTGTCTGAGGATCAGGGAATGATAAATTCCGTTGAGGCCGGTGCCATCACACTTGAAAAGCTAGAGGCAATGACCTGTGTATGTTCAGTAGGTCTAGACATGATTGCTATTCCTGGTGACACACCAGCTACCACGATTTCAGGTATGATAGCTGATGAAATGGCTCTTGGTATGGTAAATCAAAAGACCACTGCAGCTCGTTTAATTCCAGTTATAGGAAAGACTGTTGGTGATACAGTAGAGTTTGGTGGATTATTTGGTTATGCACCAATCATGCCTGTGAATAAGTTTTCTTGCGCTGATTTTATCAATCGCAAGGGACGTATTCCAGCTCCTATTCATTCATTCAAAAATTAAATAACATAAAAAGTGTAGCCAATCAGGCTACACTTTTATATTATAGTAATGTCCTATCAAATAGATAGGTAAAAGGAGAGCTTACATGGAAATCAATGAAAAGTATGAGAGTTTGAAATCGTATATAAAAAAACTTGGAAGTGTAGCAGTAGCATTCTCTAGTGGAGTGGATTCTACTTTTTTGCTGTATGCAGCGCATGATGCTCTGGGAGACAGGGCAATTGCATTGACAGGAGTATCCTATTCATTTCCAGCAAGGGAAAAGAATGAGTCAGAAGAGTTTTGTGAGAAGCTAGGTGTGAAGCAGATTTACATTGAGACAGATGAGTTAAGCATGCCAGAGTATGCGTCTAACCCAAAGGATAGGTGTTACTATTGCAAGAAGAATCTTTTTTCACAAATGCTTGAGACAGCCAAAGCTCAAGGTATTGAATATGTGGCGGAGGGGTCAAATTTGGATGATGAGGGGGACTATCGTCCAGGTTTAAAAGCTATAGCAGAGTTAAAAGTGCTTAGCCCACTTCGTGATGTTGGTTTCACCAAGGCAGAAATAAGGGCGATGTCAGAAAAACTGGGTTTACCAACAGCATCAAAGCCATCCTTTGCTTGTCTTGCAAGCCGTGTGCCATATGGTGAGACAATCACAAAAGAGAAGCTTGGCAAGATTGAGCAGGCGGAGCAGCTTTTACTTGAGGAGGGATTTAGTCAATTCAGAGTGAGGATTCACGGCGAAGATTTGGCTAGAATTGAGCTATTGCCAGAGGATATTAATAGAATGCTTGATGAAGAGCTGAGACTTCGTATATACGATAAATTGAAGTCTTATGGCTTCTCCTATGTGTCGCTTGAT
>CAMNPQ010000243.1 GCA_946548305.1 uncultured Pseudobutyrivibrio sp. | reverse complement strand
TGCTAAAACCATAGCTAATGATATTTACATTAGAGAATGGGCTAGACGAGAGGATGGCTCCACAAATGGGGAGGGAGTATATAAACTTTTAAAGTATTTGCTGGAATATAGAATTGATTTTGGCTTTGATAGTGTTTTCTTTGTTTCTGAGGCCACTCGTAATTATTATTACGATGGAGGATATTATAAAACATTAGATTCTAATGATGAACACGATTCCTGGTATGAGGGTTTTAAAGCCAGTTATTCTCAGTTTAATACCCAAATTGATACAGATGAGCTGAATAACGACAAAATAAGTCTGTATGTGGATTATTTGGTTCAGGACAATGGGTTTAAGACTCTTGGAGTTGTTGGTATATCAAAGAATATTGAGCCAATTGGAAAGAAAATCATGCGCATGGAGCAGGATTATGATGTGAAAATGTGTATTGTAAATGTTGGAGATATCTACAATTCTTTTGATGGCTCATTTGAATACTATAAGCGTGCTGATGAAGCGGCTGAATATATGGGGTTGTCTGAAGAACAGGTTACTAGAGAGGTAAAAGGTAACCAGTCATATTCATGGATTGATGGAAATAAGTGCTACAACATTGTATATAATACAAATCTTGGCTGGAACATAATAGTAGAAAAAGATATTACAAGTATTATGGATAATATCCTAGGCAGAACCTATAGAAGAACTGGCGGTATGATTATAATGATTTTGCTTTATACCATTGTTAGTTTTACTCTTTTAGCAAGATTAAGTACTGTCAGCAGACACGCAGAAAATGTCGATGATTTGACCCTTTTATACAACAATAAGGTTTTCAAAGAATTATTTGAAAAGAATCGCAGGAGACAGTTTAAGAAAAAACAAGCATCCCTATTTATGGTTGACATAGATGACTTTAAACAGTATAACGACAATTATGGTCATCTTTATGGAAATTATATATTAAAACTAGTGGCTGATACCTTAAAAAGTGAAGTGAAAAAAGAAGGTATTATTGCACGTTGGGGTGGTGATGAGTTTATAGGCTATATTTTTGCTGATACTGATGAAACCATGACACTTTTTTCTAATATGCGTCAGTGTTTAAAGAATACAGATACTTATAAAACGGTCACCTGCAGCTGTGGAATAGTAGCGGTGGATGGAAATAAGGATCTTGAAAAGAATATGGATATGGCAGACGAAGCTTTGTATGAATCAAAAGCAAAGGGCAAAGATCGCTGTACAATATATAAAGGCTAAAAGCCAGTGCTTTATCCTAGTGGGTAAAGCACTGGCTTTCTTTTTTTATATACCGCATATTCGGTAAATCCACAGCTGCTTAATAAATCAGGGAGAATATTAAAATCGGCACCCACATCTTCAGGAGTGTGGGCATCTGCACCTATGGTGATAAGCTTGCCTCCTAGCTCATGATATCTTTTTATGATTGAGGCTGCTGGGTTAGGATTTTTCATTCCCTTGCGAAGTGCAGCCGTGTTGATTTCCAAAGCCTTGTCTAGCTTGATTATCTGGCTTAAAATGGCATCTATTATATCAAAGTAGGGTGTGTGTGTGTTGTTTTTTATGTCTGGCGTTTTGGCATATCTGAAAGCATAGTCTAAGTGACCTAAAGAATCAAAGTCAGTAAATGCGTTTATATTTTCAAGGATGCAGGCATAATACCTGTCAAGAGCGTCCTTTTCTGAACCTTGCTGCCAAAAATCATCAAAATATGGGTCTAACCTGTCTACTATATGTGTGCTGCCTATTATGAAATCGTATGGAAATTGATTTACCACAGCCTGACATTTTTTTGCAATATGAGGTTGAAGACCCACCTCAAGACCAGTGAGTATTGTGAAATCCTCTGTGGATTGCTCTAGGGCAAGAGCGTGCTGGGAAATATAATAATTATCCAAATCCAAATCAAAAAAGCCGTACTCCTTTGGATAATCAATATCTATATGGTCTGTGAAGGTTATACCTAAAAGTCCCTTTGCTTTTGCTGAATTTATCATGTCTATTGGTGCGGCATCGCTATCCCCTGAAAAATTAGAATGCATATGGTTGTCCCAAAACATAATAAGCCTCCTTCTTTGGCTGAGTATGAGTAATGAATTTAAAATAAATATTAGCACAGCAAATGTGCTAACACTAGAATAAATTACATATAATCTTTGAATTGAAGCAACATTGAGAAAAATTTAACAATATTATAATTTAGGCTTGAATTATACTGTGAGATTGTTTAAAATGAAGTGCATACGGGGCGCATTGAAGCTCCAAAAAATTTAAAAGAATCTTTAGGAGGATTTAAAAATGGCAGTAAGAGTAGCAATCAACGGTTTTGGCCGTATCGGACGTCTTGCTTTCCGTCAGATGTTCGGAGCAGAAGGTTACGAAGTAGTAGCAATCAACGACTTAACTAGCCCAAAGATGTTAGCACATCTTTTAAAGTATGATTCATCACAGGGAAAGTACGAGCATGCATCTGAGGTTTCTTACACAGATGATTCAATCATCGTTTGCGGTAAGGAAATCAAGATTTATGCATTCCCAGATGCAAACAATTGCCCATGGGGTGACCTTAAGGTTGACGTAGTTCTTGAGTGCTCAGGTTTCTACACATCAAAGGAAAAGGCACAGGCTCATATCAATGCAGGTGCTAGAAAGGTTGTTATCTCTGCTCCAGCAGGAAACGATCTTCCTACAATCGTTTATAATACAAACCATGAGACACTTAAGGCTTCTGATACAATCATTTCAGCAGCTTCATGTACAACAAACTGCTTAGCACCTATGGCTGACGCACTTAACAAGTACGCTCCAATCCAGTCTGGTATCATGGTTACAATCCATGCTTACACAGGTGATCAGATGACACTTGATGGACCACAGAGAAAGGGCGATCTTCGTCGTTCACGTGCAGCAGCAGTTAACATCGTTCCTAACTCAACAGGTGCAGCAAAGGCTATTGGTCTTGTTATCCCTGAGCTTAACGGAAAGCTTATCGGTTCTGCACAGCGTGTTCCTACACCAACAGGTTCTACAACAATCCTTACAGCAGTTGTAAACAAGAAGGATGTTACTGTTGAGGGTATCAACGCAGCTATGAAGGCAGCAGCTAACGAGTCATTCGGTTACAACGAGGATGAAATCGTTTCTTCAGATATCGTAGGTATGAGATTTGGTTCTCTCTTCGATGCTACACAGACAATGGTTTCTAAGATTTCTGATGATCAGTACGAGGTACAGGTTGTTTCTTGGTATGA
>CAMNPQ010000242.1 GCA_946548305.1 uncultured Pseudobutyrivibrio sp. | reverse complement strand
AATCTATTGCCTTTGTTTAGATTTGCAATGGATGCATATAAGGATGACCCCTGCGATTGTTTCAAACTGAATTATCGTGAGGGTGAATATGACCTTTCGAATGCAGACTGCGACAGAAAGATGCACAAGGCAATGGCTGTGATTCAGTTTAAAATAGAAGGGCAGTTGATTAAGGAGCATCCAGAATTTCACATGGAAGATAGACTTCTTCTGGACAAGATGGATTTAGATAAGGGTGTGGTGACAATAAATGGTAAGGAATATGAACTGTTAGATACCAATTTTCCAACCTTAAATAAAGAAGACCCTTATGCCCTGTCTGCAGAGGAAGCAGAAGTGATGGAGAAGCTGAGAGTAGGCTTTTTGAATTGTGAAAAGCTCCAGGAGCATGTGAGATTTTTGTATCGCAAGGGCAGCCTGTACAAAACCTACAATAATAATCTGCTTTTTCACGGCTGCGTTCCTTTAGATGACAATGGACAGCTAAAAGAAGTGGAGCTTTGTGGGAAAAAATATAAAGGAAAGGCATTGTATGATGCTTTAGAACAGCTGCTTAGGCAAGGATATTATGCCATTGATCCTGCCGAGAAAAAGAGGGGAATGGATATGCTGTGGTATACATGGTGTCATGCTTCTTCACCTGTGTTTGGCAAGGATAAGATGGCTACCTTTGAGAGATATTTTGTGGCAGACAAGGAAACTCATGTAGAGAAGAAAAATCCTTACTATACCTGGTATGATAAGGATGAAACAGTGACCATGATTTTAAAAGAATTTGGGCTGGATTCTATAGACAGCAGGATAGTAAATGGACATGTGCCAGTTGAAGCCAAAAAAGGGGAGCTTCCTATCAAATGTGGTGGACGACTTATTGTTATAGATGGCGGTTTTTCAAAGGCATACCAGCCGAAAACCGGAATTGCAGGATACACTCTTACCTACAATTCCTACGGCTTTTTGCTTGCAGCCCATGAGCCATTTGAATCCGTGGAAAAGGCTATAGAAACAGGAAGCGACATTCATTCTGATACAGTGTTAGTACAGCATGTGGAGCGGAGAAAGACTGTGGCAGACACAGACATAGGTCAGGGCATCAAAGAAACAATAGCAGAATTAGAAGAGCTTTTAGAGGCATATCGCACTGGTGTGCTGGTAGAAGCATAAGATAAAGAACCACAGTATGCTGTGGTTCTTTTTACGTTGGTGTTTGAAGTGCATTTCTATAATCAGACGGGGTTATGCCGTAGTGATTTTTAAAATTTTTCCTAAAGCTGTACACAGAGGAAAAACCAACCTCACAAGCGATATCTTCAATAGAAGTATTGGTGTTTTGTAGCAGATTTTTTGCTTCCTTCATTCTTATAAAATCTAAATTTTCCTGATATCCTTTTCCAGTAAATTTTATTAATAATCGCCTAGTTTGTCTTTCACTGTAGCCAAAAAAATTAGATAGTGCTGTTAGAGACAAATCCTTATAATGCTGTTGCATGTAGCTTAAAATCATTGTTATATCATAATTTTTTTCGTTTGAGTCATTAGCAATTAATTCTGATGTGGAGGCATATTTGTTCATTAATCTTGAAAATAATAATGATATGGCAGACTTTCGCTCTAAATCAGAGTATTTATGATAATATTGATCCTCCTCTAAAAGGCTAATAACTACGCTTTGTAAAAGAGTGTCGGTGCCAGTGTGAAATAAAATAAAAGTGTCTTCTACGTAATGAGTTAATACATTTGTAAAGAAATTGTATAGAATATCATTTTCATAAGTGTTATCAGAAAAAATCTCCCAAAAGGTTGCATTTTTTACCATTATATTTACAAGAATGCAATCGTCATTGTAGGCGGAAATAGCATGTTTACTTCCTAATCCTAAAATCATCAAATCTCCTTCACACAGTTTAGTTGAACCTTTTGCAGAATAGTTAGTAGCATTTCCCTTTAAAACATACACCAATTCAAAATAGGTGTGATAATGCCATAACGCAGGAAAATAGTTCGGGGGAATCATGGCATATACGTTTGTATCGTAGGCGTCTAACACGTCATCAGCCATATAGTTATCGTAATAATCCATACGCATTTTTTGCCAGGCTTCATCTTTACTAAAAGGGGATTTAGCAAAAAAATCATCATAATCAGATGCTATCTTTGGAGTAGACCAATCCTCATTTTGGTGGGAATAATAATAGTCTTTGCAATATTTAAATTCTTCCAAAAAGCTTTCAGAAAGACTTAGTTTTCCACTAAACTTAAGTGTTTTATTCATAAATGTCTCCTAATTTTTGCAGGGTAATAATAAAACGATGTCCGAATAGTTACCTTTATTGTCTTTAATCTAGCTTATATCTAGTAAAAAAACAAGGTATCTTTTTTTTAACAAAATAAGAGGAGGTAATGTGATGGGAAACCTAAACGTGCAAAAAATTACAGTTGAGCACATGATAAATCCAATTGGTATTGATACAGCATCACCAAGATTTGGATGGATTTTGGAAAATTTTATTGACAATAATGTTAAGCAGGTAGCATATCAACTGAAACTCTGTCATGATACTGAAATGATTTTTGATTCTGGAAAGATAGAATCAGCCTCAAGTATAGAGGTAGAGTTAGACAATGTTCAACTAAAGCCAAAAACTGATTATACTGTAAAGCTTCAAGTGTGGGACAACAAAGGCAATGAGGCCAAAAAGGAAGCGTATTTTGAGACAGGTTATTTAGGAACAGCTATAGAGGCCGATTGGTTTGAACCTGAGCAAATACCTACGGAAAAAACTTGGGATGAAAATGATTTTACTCCATTTAGTTTAGAAGTGGAATCTGATCCAAATAGAGATTTTTCAGAGTTTAGACCCTGTCAGTATGTGAGAATTCCAATTGATGTAAAAAAAGATTTAAAAAAAGCCAGAACATATATATCAGTTCATGGAATATATCGTATTTACGTTAACGGAAATAGAGTTGATGATAGAGAGTTTGCTCCAGGTATCACATCATATCAGGGATTGTTACAGTATCAGACCTATGATATTACGCCATTATTAATAGAAGGGCAAAAAAATATCATTGGAGTAATACTGGCAGATGGATGGTGGATAGGTCGTGTAGGCCTAACTGGTGATTCTTGTCAATTTGGTCAGACATTAGGCTTGATTGTTGAAACAGAAGTGACATATAAGGATGGCACTAAAGAAAGCTTTACCGCTTCAAATGGAAAATCTTCTGTAGGACCACTTATTTTTTCTGATATTTTTGTTGGTGAAAAGTATGATGCTACA
>CAMNPQ010000241.1 GCA_946548305.1 uncultured Pseudobutyrivibrio sp. | reverse complement strand
CTTCTCATGATTGACAACCACATCCCAGCTGGTGCTAAGTTATACTAAAATAAGCTTTTAAAACCTTCTTGGATAGAAATATCCAGGGAGGTTTTTTTGTTGCATGAAATTTTAGTGTTTAAAGTTCTAAAGTTTAAAGTGCTAATGCATTGTATTTTCTGTGTTTATGAGCCCTAAAAACATTGAGAATCATGGTATAATCGAGGACGCTGTGTGTATAAGAAAATTAAATAAAGAATATATTTTATAAAGGAAGTAGTAATGAAAGAAGAAAAGAAATTAGGGCTCATGGCCCTCATACTGATGATCTTTACATCAGTATACGGATTTAACAATATCCCACGTTCTTATTACTTGATGGGATATGCAGCAATTCCTTGGTTTGTAATTGCTAGTATTTTATTCTTTATACCATTTGCATTTATGGTAGCAGAGTTTGGTTCTGCATTTAAGGATGAGACAGGTGGTATGTATTCTTGGATGTGCAAGTCAGTAGGTCCTAAGTATGCATTCATCGGAACATTCATGTGGTACACATCATATGTACTTTGGATGGTAAATGTTTCATCAGGTATCTGGGTACCTGTATCAAACCTTATTTTTGGTGAAGATTGTACATCAAGCTGGTCTTTCTTTGGTTCAGAAATCCTTTCTGGCTCAAGACTTCTTGGTATCATGGCAATCATCTTCTTTATCTTTATCACATACTTTGATTCAAAGGGTATTGATAAGATTAGCAAGGTAACATCAATTGGTGGTACAGCAGTTCTTGTAATCAACATTATGGTAGTAGTTGGTTCAATCGTTATGATTATCGCTCGTCACGGACAGCTTGAGCAGCCATTCCTTGGCACAGAGTCATTGATGGTTCCTCTTAACGCAGCTTACCAGGGCAGCCCTATCATGATTTTATCATTTATTGTATATGCACTTTTCGCTTACGGCGGAATCGAAGCAGTTGGTGGTCTTGTTGATAAGACAGAGAACCCAAAGAAGAACTTCCCTAAGGGAATCGTAACAGCAGCTATGGTAATCGTAGTTGGTTATGCACTTCTTATCATGCTTGTAGGTTCATTTACAAACTACAGTGAAATTCTTGGAACAGACAGCATTACACTTGGAAATGTTTCATATGTAATTATGTCAAACTTTGCAGCAGCATTTGGTAAGGCTTTTGGCGCTTCAGCAGCTACACAGGTTGCTCTTGCTCATGGATTCGCTCGAGTATACGCACTTATCATGCTTCTTGCACTTATGGGTGCTATGTTTACACTTGTTTATTCACCACTTAAGCAGATTATCGACGGAACTCCAAAGGAGCTTTGGCCAGGTAAGATGGGTGAAATCGCAGAAGACGGTATGCCAAAGAACGCTATGTGGATCCAGTGTGCAATCGTTTGTATTATGGTTCTTTTAGTTTCATTTGGTGGCGATACAATGCAGCAGTTCTTCGTTATCCTTACAGCAATGGTAAACGTTGGTATGACAGTACCATACATGTTTATTTCATTTGCATTCCCTAAGTTTAAGAAGATGAAGAACATCGACAGAAGCTTTGAGGTATTCAAGACACAGAAGTCTGCAAATTTCTGGGGCTATGTTGTAACACTTACACTTTTCTTTGCAAATGCATTTGCTATTATTCAGCCAGCTCTTGATGGCGATATCAAGACAACATTCTGGTCATTAAGTGGTCCTGTAATCTTTGGATTAGCAGCATGGATCATTTACACACGTTATGAAAAGAGATTAGCAGCAGGTGAATTCAATAAAGAAAACGCTGATGATGTTAAAGAAAACGTTGTAACAGAATAATTAATTTAGGCTATAATACCTTCTTGGAATGATATTTCAAGAAGGTATTTTTTATTGTTATAAAAGGCTATTAATGAACATTTATGTGAAAAAAACGTAACAAACTGTGAACCTTGTTGAAAATAAATGAAAATCAATATATTCTCTTAATTATAAGGGATAGGAGGTCTATTTATGGATTTGAAGGAAAGACACATATATGAAAGTAACAAGCTAGGATTTAAGTTGGCATGTATTATTCAAGTGTTCGAATTGGCTGCCACCATTCTCTATAGTGATCAGCGAGTGGGATTTTCATTTGTAAATACCACAACTATGTCTATCATACAGATTATAATGTTTATTTGCTCAATCTATGCATACTTGCGATATAGTCATAGAACCAGAGGCAGATATTTGATGTTAGGCTCAATGCTCATTGGATACGCTGTATTGATGGCAGGATGTGTTCATGTCACATACATGTGGGCATTCGGACCATCATTTATTATTCTTTCCCTTTTATTTAATGATGTAAAACTGACTATAGCTACATCAATAATTACAGCAGTAATTAATTTGTTATATACCCCATTGTTTTATATGTTTTCTGTAGAAGTGGCAGACAGACATTTTGCAGTAATGACAGATACCATATTTATGGTATTACTTTCTCTTATGGGTATATTCTATGTGCGTCTTAATTCTAATCAGAATAAAGAGACAATAGATGAGATAGAAGAAAATATCAGACTACAGGAAGAAAGCTCTGAGCTTATAAAAGATACAGGTATTAATATGGCAAAGAAGCTTGAAGACGCTAATGATGCAATGGAATCCTTGGCTTCAAAGGTAAGTTCAAGTGCAGAAGCAGCACAGCAGATTAGCGAGTCTGTAAACCTTACAGCAGAGGCCATTCAGACTCAAACAGAAATGAATTCTAATATCACAGATTCCCTCGAAGAGATTGCTCATCAGGCTAGAGCTATGAGACGAAATTCAGACGAGGTATCAGAAAACATCAGTGATGGTAATGCTCTTATTGAAGAGCTTCGTGCAAAATCTGATGAGGCATCTGCAATCAATGCAGAAACTGCCACAATGACAAGCGAGCTTCAGGAATCAGCCGTAACTGTAAAAGATATTGTTGGTACAATTCTTGATATATCAGGCCAGACAAACCTTTTGGCTCTCAACGCATCAATTGAGGCTGCCAGAGCGGGAGAGGCAGGTAAAGGCTTTGCAGTAGTAGCAGACGAAATCCGTGCCCTTTCAGAGCATACAAAAGAATCAGCAGAGCAGATTTCAGCAACAATAGACGAATTAATTCAGCGTGTAAATACAGCATCTACAAACATGCAAAAGAGTGTGGATTCAGCAAATCAGCAGGGCGAAATGATTGCAGAAACTGGAGAGAAATTTGAAATTATCCTTGAGAAAATCACAGATCTTGCTCGCCGCGTAGCGATGATTTCCGACAACGTAGATGGCTGCGTAGATGCTAATAGCAAGGTAATGGATGCCATCA
>CAMNPQ010000240.1 GCA_946548305.1 uncultured Pseudobutyrivibrio sp. | reverse complement strand
TTCTACAATAGGAACTTACCTGTTGGTATGGAAAATTACATACTGCCGGGAACACAAGAGTAAAAATGATTAATTTTTGCCCCGTTTTTTATAGAATGTGACAGAAATATTTCAGGTTTCTTGACAATATATTAAGCCATAGAGTAGACTAGCATAGTTAAATTAATACTAAGATGGGAGTACTAATCCGATGAGTAATTTCGAAGATTACGATTTAAGAAGAAGTTCTGGTGCAACTAGAAGCTCAAGACCTACAAACAGAACTTCTGCCAATAGAGCATCTGGCAGACCAACATCAGGAAGACCAGTATCTAGATCATACGGTAGAGATGCTGATATTTCTCCAGATCTTTCATTGGACGATGAAATCGATTTATATGATTATGATTTACAGAGCGAATCAATGAGTGCAAGTAGATCAAGCGCTAGCCGTAGCGCAAGCGGAAGCAGACCACGTAGCTCAGCTAGTTCACACAGAACATCAGCAGCGGCCGCTCATTCATCTTCTGCTAGAAGAAAAAAGAAGCCTTCTTCTTCTCATTCAAGCAGACCAACTAGAGGCACATCTTCATCAAGAGGAAGAAATGTTCCTAGTGGACGTAAGGGCTCAGGAAGAAATGGCAAGAAAAAGAAGACAAGAAGAACAATTATTGTTGTTGAGATTGTAGTATTATTACTTCTTTTACTTATCTTCTTCTTCTGGAACAAATTCGGCAAGGTTAACTGGGACAACATCAATATGGATGAAATCGAAGTTAACAACCTTGATACAGAGACAGAGGAGCTGTTAAGTAACTACACCACACTTGCATTATTTGGTGTTGATAACCGTTCAAATGGTAACCTTGATAGTGGTAACTCAGATACAATCATTCTTGTTTCTATCAATAACGATACAAAAGAAGTTAAGATGGTTTCTGTACAGCGTGATACATATCTCCAGATTACAGAGGGCACTTACAGAAAATGTAACTATGCATATAATCACGGTGGTGTTGAGACTGCTATTAGCATGCTTAATACAAACCTCGATCTTAAGATTTCTGGTTACGTATCAGTTGACTTCTATGCACTTGCTACTATCGTCGATGACTTAGGTGGCTTGGAGCTTGAAATCACTCAGAAGATGATTGACACAGACAACCCAGAGACACATCAGAATGCTCTTGCAGGTTACATTGCTGAGGTTGAAAACGTACTTAACTACTATCCAAACGAAGAGGATGGATGGAAGTATTCAGACTGCTACTTCGACAGCCCAGGAACATACACACTTAACGGTGCACAGGTTGTTGGTTACTGCCGTAACAGATACGCAGTAGATAACGATTACGGTCGTGCTGAGAATCAGCGTGCTGTTATCAAGCAGATTATTGAAAAAGCAAAGAAAGCTAATGTGGCTACATTAAATGATATTGCAAATGATGTATTCCCTAGCATTTCAACAAGCTTGTCACTTTCACAGGTGCTTTCAATGGCAGCATCAGTTGGTGATTATGAGATTGCTGATTCAACAGGATTCCCATTTGCACTTAAGGACACTACAATCAGCAAGACTACTGGTTCAGTATTGGTTCCATGTACACTTTCATCAAATGTTTCGCAGTTACATGAGTTCTTATACGACCAGCAGGATTACGATCCTACAGACGATATGGTTGATGTTATTAGCGACCACATTGTTAATGAAACGGGATTCACGGAAGATAGTGCGACAATCACGCAAACAACAGACTAAAATATCGATAAAGTTCATTCACAGGGACTGGCCTTATGGCTGGTCCCTGTTTTACTTTTAGAGCAAATAGTAGTAAAATCAAATGGCTTGTATGTTATTAATAAAGCGTATTATGAAAGGAATAAATATATGTGTGGAATAGTAGGATATGTTGGTAAGTCGCAGGCAGCTCCAATCCTTTTGGATGGACTTAGCAAGCTTGAGTACAGAGGATATGACTCAGCTGGTATGGCTGTTTATGATGGCACCAAAATCGAATATGAAAAGGCAAAGGGACGTCTTCGTCTTCTTAGCGAGAAAACTCACGATGGTGAGACAATGCAGGGAACAATCGGTATTGGACACACTCGTTGGGCTACTCACGGTGAGCCAAGCGAGACAAATGCTCATCCACATCTTAATGAGGAAGAAACAATCGCAGTAGTTCACAACGGTATTATTGAGAACTATGCAAAGCTCAAGGAAAAGCTTATCAAGCGTGGATACAACTTTAAGTCTGAAACAGATACAGAGGTTGTTGCTCACTTACTTGATTATTACTATAAGCAGGGCAATGATCCTCTTACATGCGTAACAAAGGTTATGCACCGTGTAGAGGGCGCATATGCTCTTGGAATTATTTTTGCTGATTATCCAGATCAGATTTATTCAGTAAGAAAGGACAGCCCACTTATTGTTGGTCTTGGAAAAGATGGAAACTTAATCGCATCTGATGTACCAGCTGTTCTTAAATACACAAGAAACGTTTACTTCATCGAGAACGAAGAAATTGCACGCCTTACAGAGGATTCAATTGAGTTCTTTGATGTAGATGGTCAGCCAATCGAGAAGGAATCTAAGACAATTGATTGGGATGTTGATGCAGCAGAAAAGGGTGGTTATGACCACTTCATGATTAAGGAGATTCACGAAGAGCCAAAGACAGTTCGTGATACACTTAATCCTAGAATTAAAAATGACACTGTTGATATTGAAGAGCTTGGCATGAGCGATGATGAAATCAAATCTATTTCACGTATTCGTATCGTTGCCTGCGGTAGTGCATATCACACAGGTGTTACAGCTAAATATGTTTTCGAGGAAATGGCACGTATCCCTGTTGAGGTTGATATAGCTTCAGAGTTTAGATACAGAAACCCAATCCTTCAGGAGAACGAGCTTGTTATTGCTATCAGCCAGTCTGGTGAGACAGCAGATACAAAGGAAGCAGTTCGTATGGCTCGTGCAATGGGCAACATGACACTTGCTATTGTAAACGTAGTAGGTTCTTCAATTGCTCGTGAGGCTGAAAAGGTTATGTACACATGGGCTGGTCCTGAGATTTCAGTTGCTACTACAAAGGCATACTCAGCACAGCTTATAGCGTTATACTTACTTGCTATGAAGTTTGCTGATGTTAGAGGTCTTCTTTCTGCAGATGAAATGAAGTCACTTATCACTGATTTAAAGAAGCTTCCAGAGCAGATTGAAATGCTTCTTGGAAATAAAGAGCGTATTCAGAAATTTGCCAACAGATTTGTTGCTGCAAAGGATGTATTCTTTATTGGTCGTGGAATCGATTATGCAATTGCTATGGAAGGTTCCCTAAAGCTCAAAGAGATTTCATATATTC
>CAMNPQ010000239.1 GCA_946548305.1 uncultured Pseudobutyrivibrio sp. | reverse complement strand
TTAAGTCTGCAATCTTAATGGATGACCTTGAATATAAAGGATGATTCTTTGGAACTACTGCACACATAGTCTTGCTTGCAAGCTCCTCTTCCACAAAATCCGAACCAGCAATACGGCCAATAACAAGAGCTATGTCCAGCTTTCCCATTATTAGAGCGTTCTTGATTTCATCATTAGTGCCTTCTTCTAGCACAAGCTTAGTATTTGAAAGCTTTTCCTGAAATTGTTCAACCTTAACAAGAGGAAGCATTCTAATAAGCCCACAAGAATAGCCTACTTTAAAAACATTGCTCTTGTTTTTAATTACCTCAAGCCCTGCTTCAAGTTCATGGGCCTTTGAAATAATACTAAGACTCTTTTCATAGAAAAAGGTTCCTGATTCTGTTGGCACAAGTCCTTGCTTTGTGCGCTCAAAAAGCTTTACCTGAAGCTCATGCTCCACCCTGTCTAAAAGCTTGCCAAGCCCCTGAGGTGTAATATACAGAGTCTTGGCAGCTTTGTTTATACTTCTTGTTTCATAGCACTCAATAATTGCGTGAAAATCCTTAATATCCATAGGCAAGTCTCACTAAGAATTACTTATCTACCACGTGTTACAATTCTATAAAGACATGTAAACACAATTCCAACTACTGAGAATATTATAGCAATTATAAAGGCATTAGCATATGCATTTGTTGCAGCAAAAATATTTCTCATAATCTGTGGACCAAAATAGCCAGCAAGCGCAAATCCGATAAACATGATACCGTAGTTTACTGAATTATTCTTTGGGCCAAACTGGTCAGCTGTAAATCCAGGATATACACCCATGAATGAGCCAAAGCTGATACCTACAACTGAAAGACCAACATAGAATAATGCTACTGTGCCCTGTCCGCAGTTAAATAAGCAAGTCAAGCCTACTATCGCAAGTGCGCAAGCTACTGTAAGTGTGTTGATTCTACCAATCTTGTCTGAAATATAGCCTGCTACAATTCTTCCAAGGGCATTGAACAGTGCTAGTACAGAAACTGCAAGACTGGCTGCAACCGCTGTCATACCTACCATGTTCTGTGCCACTGCTGAAGCCTGTGAAATAATCATCATTCCAGTGAAAGCTCCACATGTAAGTAACAGCAGCATTATATAAAATACAGGAGTCTTTAGCATTTCTTTCCAGTCAAGATTCTTTGGTGAGGCTCCATTTCCTGCTACTGCTGGCTCATAGCCTGCTGGCTTGTAGCCATCTGGACATTGCTCTAAGAACATACAAGAAACTGCAATCAATACAATAAATACAATACCAACTACTTTAAATGCGAAAGTAGCATCTGTGTGAGACACAACAACTGTAACTATTAGAGGCAATATTACTGAACTAAATCCATAAACCGCAGTGGTGATTCCGCCAATAAGACCTCTCTTATCTGGGAAGAACTTTACACAAGTAGAAATTGTGCTACCGTAAGCCATACCAAGACCAAGCCCACCAACAAGACCATAAGTTACGATTAAAAATCCTACGCTTGTGGCAAAGCCTGAAAGGAACATTCCAAGTCCCCACATGATACCGCCAACAAGGATAACCTTCTTTGGTCCAAACTTATCATTGAACCATCCACCTGAAATCATAGTGATAGGTCCAACTGAGTTAGCTATCGTATATACGATAGCCAGGTCACCTGGTGTTACATTCATGCCAAGTGTACTGTTGAAATAATCTGCCATGGCTGATGAAAATACGCTCCATGCGTAAATTGAGCCTAGGCACAGGTTGATAAAGCAACCTGCAAACAAGACAATCCATCTTTTCTTATCAAGGTTCATTTTCTCTCTCCTTAATATTTAGTCCGTGATGTGTTACAAAAACAATCAATATGAATTCTACACTCAGCATAAAAAGCTTCGTTTTAGAATTATATTAGATTGTTTTCTACACATCACTCATTGTATTATTCTTCGTTTACATAATAGCCATATAAACGAAAAAATCATTTTTTCCCGTTGCACATTCTTTGTCATTTATTGCAAGATTATACGTCGAGGGCTGCGTGATATCCCCAGTAAACTGCATTAGTGATGGTTGAAACCTTTGCAGCATCACCGATAACACGTACAAATGGAGCTGCATCTAAAAGCTCATTCACTACATCTGTACGAGAGCGTTGACCAAGAGCGCAGATTACACTTGAGCCTTCTACCATAACCTCATTGCCATCCTTATCTTCGCAAAGAACACCATCAGCTGTAACCTTAACAGCCTTAAGTCCTGTATGCACATCAACATACTTATCAATCTGCTGAAGAAGAAGTGGACGATGTCTAACATTTGCATCTGGAGCAAGCATGTCTCTCATTTCGATGATAGAAACCTTCTTACCATCCTGTCCAAGATGCACTGCACACTCGCAACCTGCGAGTCCACCACCCATGACAACAACATTGTCTCCTACTTTTTCTTTCTCTTTATAGTAATTGTTAACAACTACCACATTGTCACCGTCAAGACCTGGGATTGGTGGAACAAGTGGAGTAGAACCTACTGCAATAATAATTGCATCAGCATTTTCCTTCTCAGCGTATTCCTTAGTAACCTCTGTGTTAAGACGAATCTCTACTCCCGCGTTTCTTGCAAGCTTTTCGTATGTGCCAGTAAGCTGATACATCTCGTACTTAAATGAAATAGCCTGCTCACTCTTAAGAATTCCGCCAAGCTCTGCTTCCTTTTCGCAAAGGATAACCTGATGTCCACGACGTGCTGCTGTATATGCTGCATAAAGTCCGCCAGGGCCGCCACCTGCAACAAGCACCTTCTTCTTAACTGGTGCAGGAGTTACCTCGTCACCTTCGATTTCTCTACCGATAAGAGGATTTACTGTACATCTTCTTGTAGATGTAGCTGCACGCTCAGCCATACATGTGAAGCATCTTAAGCAACGAACGATTTCATCATCACGGTTCTCTGTAACCTTCTGTGGAAGATATGGGTCAGCAAGAAGTGCACGTCCCATGTAAACAATATCAGCCTTACCTGATGCAATAATCTCTTCCATCTGAGCTGGATCATTAAGACCACCAAGTGTTGCTACAGGCACCTTTACATGCTTCTTAATCTCAGCTGCAAGGAATACGTTTCTTCCGTGCTCCTCAAACATAGAAGGATGTGTGATACCAAATGTCTTCTGGTATGTACCAGCTGAAACATGAAGAATATCTACATAATCCTCAAGCTGCTTAGCAATTTCAATTCCTTCTTCAAGACCGTAACCACCTTCACAAAACTCAGAACCAGACATTCTAAATTCAATTGGGAAACGTGGACCTACTGCATTTCTAATAGAAGTAAGAATTTCCTTAGCAAGTCTACATCTAT
>CAMNPQ010000238.1 GCA_946548305.1 uncultured Pseudobutyrivibrio sp. | reverse complement strand
CTCGGGCGCCTGTCTGTTTTCCACCAGCGCAGCAATATCATTCAAAAACTTTCCTATATTGGCACCAATCATTGGATATGGTATTTCAGAAATAACAATCTGCTCTTTGCCACCTTTTATTTTTTCGATTTCAGCTTTTCCTCGGATTTTAATTTTGCCAACACCTGTAGAATATATCTGAGGTAAATCATCCTTGTTTGTAATTATTCCTCCTGTTGGAAAATCCGGTCCTGGGATGATTTTAAGCATTTCGGTTGTACTTATATCAGGATTTTTCATATAGGCAATGACACCATCCACAACCTCACCTAAATTGTGTTGAGGAATAGATGTAACCATACCTACAGCAATACCATCTGAGCCATTTATCAGTATATTAGGTACTCTAACAGGTAA
Organism: uncultured Pseudobutyrivibrio sp.; assembly: GCA_946548305.1. GTDB lineage: Bacteria > Bacillota > Clostridia > Lachnospirales > Lachnospiraceae > Pseudobutyrivibrio. The sequence goes on along the minus strand of CAMNPQ010000238.1, from coordinate 3,002 downwards.
AACTTCAGGTTCTTTTTCCGTTTCATCATAGTTAGGGACAAAATCTACAACATTTTTATCCAAATCTCCCAAATATACTTCCTGGGCAACCTTTGCAAGCCTTGCCTCGGTATAACGCATAGCAGCTGCGCCATCACCTTCAATTGAGCCAAAATTTCCATGTCCATCCACAAGAGGAAGACTTTTTTTGAAATCCTGACTCATAACTACAAGGGCTTCATAAATAGAGCTATCACCATGTGGGTGATATTTACCCATTGTATCACCTACAATACGGGCACTTTTTTTATAGGGTTTATTATAATCAACCTTTAGCTCGTACATATCGTAAAGTGTACGCCTTTGTACAGGCTTTAAACCGTCCCTGACATCAGGTACCGCACGGGCAAGGATTACTGACATAGAATAATCTATAAAAGATTTCTGCATTATCTCCGAATATTCTGTTCTAATAATTTCGCTAGGCATCTATTTCAGCCTCCTTTGCGTGTTTATAAATAAAGTTTTTACGTGGAGCAACATCACTGCCCATCAAAAGCTCTGTCACCTCTGATGCCATAAGTGCATCCTCGATTTCCACAAGCTTCAGCTTTCGTCTTTCAGGGTCTAGGGTAGTCTCCCAAAGCTGGTCTTTATCCATTTCTCCTAGACCTTTGTATCTTTGTAAAGTAAAGGCTTTACCATTCATCTTCTTTCGATATTTTTCAAGGGCAACATCATCATATAGATATTCCTCTTCGCCCTTTGATGGGATTGCCTTGTATAAAGGAGGCATAGCAATATACACATGACCTTCTCGTATAAGCTCAGGCATAAATCTATAGAAAAATGTCAAAAGCAAAGTGCATATATGGGCACCATCCACATCGGCATCAGCCATGATTACAATTTTGTCATAGCGAAGCTTTGAAATATCAAAATCGTTGCCGTAGCCTTCTGAAAAACCACAGCCAAAAGCATTTATTAGTGTCTTTATTTCTGCATTGGAAAGCACCTTATCCATCGACGCTTTTTCAACGTTAAGAATCTTTCCACGGATTGGCATAATAGCCTGGTACATTCTGTTTCTAGCCATTTTAGCGGAACCGCCGGCAGAATCACCCTCTACGATAAAAATTTCACAGTTTTTAGCGTCTCTTGATTCACAATTTGCAAGCTTTCCATTTTGATCAAAAGAAAACTTCTGTTTTGTAAGAAGATTTGTTTTAGCTTTTTCCTCTGATTTACGTATTTTAGCACTCTTTTCAGCGCAGGAAATAATAGCTTTTAAAGTGTCTAAATTTCTATCGAAGTACAGAATAAACTCATCCTGACAAACCTTTTGGGTAGCCTTTGAAGCATCAGGGTTGTCTAACTTTGTTTTGGTCTGACCTTCAAATCTAGGGTCTGGATGCTTTATAGAAACGATTGCTGTAATACCATTTCTTACATCTGCGCCAGTGAAATTGGCGTCCTTTTCCTTTAGAATACCAAGCTCTCTGGCATAATTATTGATAACCGTGGTAAGGACTGTCTTAAAGCCTGTAATATGTGTACCACCTTCAGAATTGTAAATATTGTTGCAAAAGCCTAAAATGTTTTCTTTAAACTCATTACAGTACTGAAATGCCACTTCCACTTCTATACCATCTGATTCACCCTTGAAGTAAATAATGTCATGCAATACCTCTGCAGTTTTATTGATTTCCTTTACAAAGCCCTTTATTCCATCTGGTTCATGGAAGGTCTCATATTCTGGCTCTTCCCCTCGTAAATCAGCATAGTTGATGGTAAGACCCGGATTTAAATAAGCTGTCTCATGGAGACGGCTTTTTATATCATCCTCTTTAAAATAAGTCTTTTCAAAAATTTCAGCATCAGGTAAAAAATTAATTTTTGTACCATGCTTGTTTGTTTTAGCAATCTTTGGCAGTAAGCCATCAACCAGCTTTTCTGTAGGCACACCTCTTTCGTATCTATCGTGATGAACATAGCCTTCTCTTGAAATATCAACTGTCATATATTCGCTTAAAGCATTTACAACAGAAGAACCAACACCATGAAGACCACCACTGGTTTTGTATACGCTGTCATCAAATTTACCACCAGCATGAAGTGTACTAAACACAAGTCTGGCAGCTGGAACGCCTTTTGCATGCATTCCAACTGGGATGCCTCGCCCATTGTCTTCTACAGTACAGCTTCCATCCTTTTCTAAAGTCACATAAATAGTGTCACATTCCCCAGCCAGATGCTCATCCACTGAATTATCTACAATTTCATAAATAAGATGATTCAAGCCTTTTCTTGATGTAGAGCCAATATACATACCAGGTCTTTTTCTAACAGCTTCAAGACCTTCTAATACTGAAATACTGTTTGCATCATAAGTTATTTTTTTAGCCATAAATTTTACTCTCTTTCAGATATCCTTTACGCATCAAAAGGCGTCTGGGAAGCCAGGCGCCAAATAAATCTATTAATGTTTTCCTGTGGACCCAAATCCACCAGACCCGCGAACTGTATCAGATAATTCCGAAACTTCATTGAAGTTAACCGCAAGAAATGGAACAACTACAAGCTGAGCAATTTTTTCAGAACTTGTAATAACTCTAGGAACCTCTCCATCATTGTGTAGAGCTACCTTTACCTCTCCCCTATAATCTGAATCAACAACACCTACACAATTGGCAGGTCTAAGTCCTTCCTTAGCAGAAAGACCACTTCGTGCAAAAACACCACCAAAATAACCTTCAGGTATTTCCATAGCAAGCCCTGTGCCAATCATTTTCGTCTCATGAGGAGCTATAGTAACATCTTCTGTTACATCAGCAAATAAATCATACCCTGCCGCAAATGCCGAGCCTCTGTCTGGCAGCTTTGCGGTATCAGTAAGTCGCAAAATATTTATTTCCATTTATTAAATTCTCCCTATAAATTAGTCACAGGCAAGAACAATCTGTCCTAGCTTTCTGGTCTGAGGAACATCAATAACCCGCTGATTAATACTTCCTCTCCATTTT
>CAMNPQ010000237.1 GCA_946548305.1 uncultured Pseudobutyrivibrio sp. | reverse complement strand
TGTGACCAAGTAACACAACATTTCTAATTTTGTCAGTAGTAAAAACCTTCATGTGTTGTACCTCCCAATAAATTTTTTGACGCCTTAGACCCCGCCGCGCCTGTTGTCTCAAAACTTATTTCTATTGTAAACAATATTCGCACTATTTACAATGAGTAAATGTGATATTATTAAATAAAATAATTACTTTAAAGCATTAAAGCACGAAATAAAGGGGAATGGCATGAAATCAAAGACTATTGGTTTTGTAGGACTGGGACTTATAGGTGGAAGTATCGCAAAAGCGATATTGAAAATATATCCAAACACAAGAATTCTCGCTACTGCATCCAGGGAATCCACTATTGAAACAGCCTTTGAGGAAAGGCTGATTGACAACAATGGACTGCTGAAAATCCATCAGTTTGGACAGTGCGACATCATATTTTTGTGTTCTCCTGTGAAAATAAATTGTGAGTATTTGGAAAAGCTAAAGGATGTGGTAAAGCCTGATTGCGTCATAACTGATGTGGGCTCTGTAAAGGGTGATATCACTGCTGTAGCAAGGTCGCTTAAAATGACCAATCAGTTTATAGGTGGTCATCCAATGACAGGCTCTGAGCTTACAGGCCTTGAAAATTCTTCTGCATCACTTTTGGAAAATGCCTACTACATTCTCACTGCTGACCCGGAAATGAATGAGGATACCTACCGTGAATTCGGTGACTATATCAAAAGCCTGGGAGCTATTCCTATCAACATGAGTCCAGAGGAGCATGATGATGCCACAGCAGCCATCTCCCATCTGCCTCATGTGGTGGCTGCCTCTTTAGTAAATCTGGTAAATGACCATGATGGAGAAAAAAATATCTGCAAAACCATTGCCGCTGGAGGTTTCAAGGATATCACCAGAATTGCATCAGGTTCACCTACCATGTGGCAGCATATATTTTTAAGCAATAAAGCTGCCATCCTAAAGCTCATTAAAAGCTTCAAGGATGAGTTAGAGCAATTTGAAAATGCCATTAGTGCTGCAGATGAAAATGAAATACTCAAGCTTTGGACAAAGGCAAAGGATTACAGGGATTCCATAACCATTCCTGTAAACGGCAGCTTTAAATTTTATGAGCTGTACTGTGATATTGACGATAAGCCAGGCACTTTGGTGGGCGTGCTACAGCTTTTAGCAAATGCAGACATAAGTGTAAAAAATATAGATATTATTCACAACAGAGAATTTGAGCCTGGTGTTCTTAGAATAGAATTCTACACCCAGGAAGCACTGGACAAAGCAAAAACAGTACTTACCCACAACAACTACTATGTAAGACAGAGGACAAACTAATGAATATAACTAAAGCAAATAGTTTAAAAGGCGAAATAACCGTTCCCGGGGATAAATCCATCAGCCATAGAGGTGTTATGTTTGGTGCTATCTCTGAGGGCATCACTGAACTCACAGGATTTTTGAATGGTGCTGATTGTCGTTCCACCATTGGCTGTTTTAGAGCACTTGGAATTGATATAGAGCAATCCAATGATAAGGTAATCATTCATGGAAAAGGGCTTCATGGGCTTTCTGCTCCAAATACTATGCTTGATGTGGGCAACAGTGGCACCACCACCAGACTTATCAGTGGTATCCTGGCAGGGCAGTCATTTAAAAGCAAGCTGAATGGTGATGAATCCATCCAAAAAAGACCAATGGGGCGAATCATCACTCCCCTTACTTCCATGGGAGCACATATCACATCTATTAAAAACAATGGATGCGCTCCACTTGAAATAGGTGGCACAGCTCTCCATTCCATACATTACGATTCTCCAGTAGCCAGTGCTCAGGTGAAATCCTGCATACTTTTAGCTGGCTTATACGCCTCAGGTATTACTTCTGTAACTGAGCCTGTTTTATCCAGAAACCACACAGAGCTGATGCTATCAGGCTTTGGTGCTGATATAAAAACTGATGGACTTACAGCCTCAATTGTGGGTAACCCAAAGCTTACAGGGCAGAAAATATCTGTTCCTTCTGATATATCTTCCGCTGCTTATTTTATTGCAGCTGGTTTGATATGTGAAAATGCAGATTTACTTATAAAAAATGTGAATACAAACCCTACCAGAGCTGGCATTATAAAAGTGGCTCAGGCTATGGGAGGAAATATAGAACTGTTAAACGAAAGAACTGTCAGTGGCGAGCCAGTGGCTGACATACACGTATCTACCAGCCAGCTAAAGGGCTGCGAAATATCAGGAGAAATAATCCCTGCTTTGATAGACGAACTGCCTATAATCGCTGTAATGGCTGCTGTGGCAACTGGTACTACAGTTATAAAGGATGCAGCTGAATTAAAGGTAAAAGAAAGTGACCGTATTGCTACAGTCACTGAAAATCTAAAGGCTATGGGTTGTGATATCACACCTACTGATGATGGCATGATAATCGAAGGTGGAAAGCTTCATGGCGCACATATCAAGACCTACAAGGACCATCGCATAGCAATGTCTTTTGCTATAGCAGGGCTTGTGGCTGATGGCAACACCACCTTTGATGATGAAAAATGCTGTGTGGTGTCATACCCTAATTTCTTCGAAACAATTGGCTCTATCGTAAACCGATAGAGCCAATATATTAAATATCATAATCCTCTTTTATTCTCTTTATTATGTCCGCCTCTTCTACAGGTTTGGAATAATAGTACCCCTGAAAACTATGTACACTATAATTTCTCAGGATATCTGCCATGCCAGAGGTTTCTATACCCTCTACACATACTTTCGCATCATACAGGCTTGCCACCTCTGTAAATTTGTTTACAAGCTTCTTTTCTCTTTCGTCCTCTTCTATTTTCTGGACAAAGCTTCTGTCTATTTTGATGGTATCAAATGGAAGTGACTTTACCAGACCCATAGATGAAAATCCAGTACCAAAATCGTCTAAGGCAATTCTGATTCCATCTGATTTCAGTTGAATCATTGTATTTTTCAAAAGCCCCATATCAAGAAGCCTGCATCTTTCGGTAATTTCCAGACACAGCTGCTCAGCAGGATAACGGGATGAATCTATTACGCTTTTTACTATCTCTACAAAATCGCCTTTCTCCAGCTGAGAATATGACAGATTTACATTTATTACGAAATTCGGCAGCAGCTTTACAAAATTCAAAGCAGCTTCCAATGCTGTTTTTAAAATCCATTCTCCTAAGGCCGGGAAAAGTGTGTCTTTTTCTAGGATTGGTATAAAAGAATCTGGTGGCACCATGCCGTATTCATCATTTTTCCATCTAAGGAGTGCTTCTGCACCTATTATCTTTTCTGTTTTAGCCTCAATTATTGGCTGATATAACAAATAAAAGCCTTCAAAACCATGGGTGATAGAGGTTCTGATTGTATACAGCTTTTCTATGGATTGTTTTTCGTCTTTGCCTGAAGCCC
>CAMNPQ010000236.1 GCA_946548305.1 uncultured Pseudobutyrivibrio sp. | reverse complement strand
AAGATGCATTTAAGAATTATCAAAAGCATGAGCTTCGCCTTGCAGCCACAAAGGACGCCATTGTACCATTTGTAGATACAACAACTCATGTAGAGTTTGAAGTAGCTTCTGGGGCTGAAGGATGGGTAGATATTTGTAAAGGATGGAATGACAACGAATAAAGCTACTCCTAGAAAAGATAATTACGTATATTACATATAAAATCATTCAGACAGCCACTTCTTAATATATAGAAGAAGAGTTGACAACATATTGGTGATGTAATATTATTAAATATCGCTCTGACGAAGAAAGGCGTCAGACCTATAATGCTTTTATTAACCTAGCACCGCGTGCTCGCGTATCGAGTACAGAAGGAGGAAGCATTGGAAACAAGACCTAACTTTGATATCGAAGTGGTAGGCAAAAACTTAAGAAGACTTAGAAAGGCTAAGAACCTTAAGGTGACAGAGGTTCGAGATTATCTAGGGTTCGAATCTGCCCAAGCAGTATATAAATACGAATCGGGTAAGGGATATCCTCAAGTAGAGACAATGTTTGCATTGATGAAGCTCTACGATGCAGGTATCGATGACTTAATATATCTTCCAGAAGAGGTAAATTCCTATGATGGATTTGGCATAGAGGGCGATGAGCCCTCTTCTTTTTTATCCTTTTTTAGAGTTTTGTTAGCTATGTGTTGAATGACACCAGTATAAAAAGGTGTTAGTCTATATATAAAGATTAAGTCAAACAGTTTATGGAGGGAATATGTCAGATAAGCAAATAGCATATTTACATCGATGGTATATTGATATTTATCATGGTTATGTAGTTGCACACGGAAATGTAAAAGGTCATTACAGATTGATGGATTCAACCTTTATTCATACGTCAGAAGTTCAGTCTGTTGAGGCGAATGAGCAAACAGGTGAGGTTATCATTATAACAAGAAATACAGAATATCATTGTGATATTCAAGATTGTCTTTCCAAGCAAATGGATGAAGAGTATTTCGGAAATATAATTGAACTTGCGGCTAAATTGCAAAAACCAAGAAAATTTGCTTTACTGGATAATTCTATTTTGCTTGTTATATCTAACTATTTGGAATATTACTTTGATACAGTTATATGCAAATATGAGGGCAACATTTATGAGGGATTTGTGTCACCACACACTGGTATGTTTCAAGACAGCTGTTTAATACGATTTTCTCCGAGTGATATTCCAAAAGAACTTTATGAAATTGATCTAAGATATTTCCCTCATTATCAAAATATGGAAGCTTATAGTTGGTATCATCGTGACATGCCTGTATATATAGAAAATTCTGGAGATGAAGAATTATATTTTAAAGTGCCAGAAGGACTGTTTAAAATAGAACCAGGCGTAAGGGTACTGATTGATTCTAAGAACGCAATAAATAAAAAGAATGTACCAAATTTATCTAAGGGGGATTTATATCCAGCACCAATTATGTACAATGTTGATATTGAAGGAAATAATCAAGGTGAAGAAAAGAAGTAGTCCTGTATTACTTTGTGCTTTTACAAGTAGGGAAATGACATCCGCTCAGGCTCAAATTTAGGAGGATTAATTAGATATGACAGAGATAGAGATAAAAGAAATTAGAGAAGCCATAAGTGCTGCAGATGATGCGCTTACACATCTTAGGTCTGCAAGGCGGTATCTTGATAGTGCGGGGAATTGGGGATTATTGGATATGTTTGGCGGTGGTTTAATTTCAGGCTTGATGAAGCATAGCAAAATGGGGGATGCTGAAAGAGAAATTAATAATGCCCGATATGCCCTGCAAAGATTTAGTAAGGAGCTTAGAGATGTAAGTGGCTATAGCTCTATACACGTCAATGACTTTTTGACCTTTGCAGATTTTTTCTTTGATGGTTTTGTTGTAGATATTTTAGTTCAGTCAAAAATTGGTGATGGAAAAAGACAATGTGATGATGCTATAAGGCAAGTAGAATCGATTAAAATGGAATTACAAAACAGATTGAGAGGTTAGTTAGATGTACTATGTGGAAGATGGCACAGAATTAGCGGGATTTTATGAATGCTCAGAATGTGCTAATAGATTTCTATCTGTTCAGGTAGGTCCAAGTTTGGTATGCCCATATTGTGGCGAAGCGCCTGATATGGAAATCGGACCAGATGAAGAAATGCCAGTGGTCAAAGAAACTGCAAAGCTACTGCAAGTGGTCAGAGGCAAGGAAGAGGTTGAGCGTATGGATGCACTTCTTTCGTTAGCTGTCACTGGTGGAGATTATAATTGGATGTAGACTGAATTTTGATTAGGAGTCTGTATGCAAATCTTACTTGTAATTGATGTGCAGCAACGATATTTAAAAAACTATAAGCCTGACTTGGTTAACAGAGTAAATGCTAGAATTAGGGAGGCTATGTCCAAAGAGATTCCTGTAGTTTATGTAAGAAATACAGGGCGTAGTGGCAATGATAACAATTTTGAATTTGCTGATGAGTTAGATGTATCATCAGATATAATTTTCAAAAAGCAATTTCCAAGTGCATTCTCCAATCCTGATTTTGAGCCATTTCTTACCAAAGCTAACATTGATTCAATCTACGTTGTTGGTGTTGATGGCAGATGTTGTGTTTCTAGAACAGTAATGGACGCTTTAGATAGAGGAATAAGAATTAATCTGCTGATGGATGCAATAGAAGCTCATAGTGACAAGTTCTACTATATAGAGTTAAAGACCATGGAATTAAAAGGCGCAAAAGTGCTAATGAATCTTGAGAAATTATAGGCACTTGCCAATTACCTACTAACATAGTATGCTTTAGAAAAGGGTAGGATGATACTGTAGGAGGCTGCGATATGAAGTCTATTCTTATCAAAGATACAACCAAAGAAGAGCGAGAAGAGATTATAAAATCTTCCCTTGATTGTGGCGGTGGCTGTGAGAATTGTTCCTCATGCTGGTTAGGCGGTGGTAGTCCTTGGGATATATACCAAGATTATATTGATGGAAGACGCGAGATTTCTGAGATTAATGCTGATTACATGTCCGTGTATCGTCAGGACAGACAGATAAAGTAGGTAGAAGTATGGCACCAGATATTTCAACATCTACAATAGAAGAGCGTAGGGAATATATAAAAAAGACCTTTCCATGTATAGCTGACTGTGATATGTGTGGGCTATGCAAAGTTTTTCATGGAAAGGATGCTGAGACTGCTTATGATGATTATATAACAGGCTCGCGGTCTTATATGGAAGTAAGTGCAGACTATAGATAGTTTGTAATGTACGAAATAAAAAAAAGAGAAATTTTTTTAAAATTTAGATGTAACCATTGACATTACATCTGAATGGTGCTATATTAACGCCATCAGATGTAACCGCAACGGTTTCATCAATGAACTTTTTAACATTCGAGGATAATTACCTCGCAGGGCAGAGCCCAGAAAG
>CAMNPQ010000235.1 GCA_946548305.1 uncultured Pseudobutyrivibrio sp. | reverse complement strand
CAAAGCCCAAATCCATAGGTTCAAAGGATGTCTTTCTTTTTTCTACCGCTGTTACATTTGGCTCGTTTCTATGAGTCTTTGTAAGCTCTTCGTTCTTGCCTATACATGGATTTGCAAACTGCTCTGGAGCAAGATTTTCTTCTATGTCTCCATCGCCACCCAGGAATTTATCTATCTCAAATACTGCTGCTCTAGCTTCTGCGATTGCAGCAATCACTGAACGAGTGCCAGTTACTGCATCACCAGCTGCATAAACGCCTTCTACAGAAGTCTTATGACCATCTGTAGTAACTATACGTCCTCTGTTTAGTTCAAGACCAAATTCATCTGTTATATCTGGATGCTGACCTACTGCAAAAATCACAGTATCAGCAGGGAATGTAACAGTAGAGTCTGGGATACGTGTAAATTCAGGGCCCTTAGGACCAAATTTTAGTCCTTCAATGCCTGTAACAGTAAGTCCTGTAACTTTTCCATTCTCGGATTCTATTGCATCGAATGTTCTAGAATTTTCTACAACAATGCCATCCTCTTTTGCCCATGTAACCTCTTCTTCTGAAGCGGTCATCTTATCTGGTGCTTCAAGACATGTCATTACCACATGCTTTGCACCAAGGCGAAGAGCTGACTCAGCACAGTCTATAGCAACGTTACCACCGCCAAGAACTACTACATTATCCCCAACAGGAAGTGGCTCTCCTAAGTTAATTGCTCTCAGGAAATCAGCATTTAGATATACACCAGGTAAATCATTTCCTTCAAGTGGAAGTCTATTACCAGCATGTGTTCCAACTGATACAAATACTGCATCAAATCCCTGTGCTTTGAGCTCTGAAGCTGATTTCACATCACTGTTGCACTTTATTTCTACTCCGATTGCTTCAATCTCTGCGATTTCTCTATCAAGAACCTCTCTAGGAAGTCTGTAAGAAGGAATACCATATCTCATCTGTCCACCAGCCTGTGGAAGCTTTTCGAAAATAGTAGTGTCATGACCCAGTTTTTTTAGATAATAGGCTGCTGTAAGACCTGCTGGACCTGCTCCGATTACAGCCACTTTCTTGCCAGTTGCAGCCTTCATAAATGCATTTGCCTTCCAGCTTCCATCATCCTGACTTGCCGCAAATCTCTTAAGGTTTCTGATTGAAAGAGGACCATCTAAATGGTTTCTCTTGCACTGAAGTTCACATGAATGAACACATATATATCCAAGGGATTCTGGGAAAGGTGCTTTTTCACGAACAGTAGCAGCTGCTGCCGGAAAATTGCCTTCCTTTATAAATCGAATGTATTTAGGAACATTGATATGTGCCGGGCATCCCTCACTACATGGAACAAGCTTCATGTCACGGCTGAGGCTAGGGTCATCCTTAAATACTCCTACCTTGTCTCTGATAGAGCCTGTTGGGCAAACCTCTACACAGGCACCACAGAACTGGCAGCCTGCCTCTTCAAGGCTCTTGCCATTGATAACCACCTTCATGCGACCATCAATCTTTTCAAATTTTAATGCTCCTACCCCTCTAAGCTCTGAACATGCTCTTACACATCTTCCGCAGAGAATGCAGCGATACATTTCATGAAGCATTAAAGGATTTTCTTCGTTTTCAATCATTGGCAGCTTCTGCTGGCGCAAATCACGTCCAGAATCACCAATATACTGTTGAATAGAAGCAAGCTGACACTTTCCATATTTAGGACATCCAACACACTCACTTGGATGTGTTTTAAACATTAAATCTACAGAAAGCTTACGTACCTTTTCTGCTGCTTCATCCTTTGTTGTTATTACCATGCCTTCCTTTACCTTTGTGGAACAAGAGGTAATAACACCATCCACTCCGTCCTGCTTTACCACGCAGAGACGACATCCACCATTTGGATGTAAATCATCATGGTGACAAAGATGCGGAATATATATTCCATTATCTAATGCTGCTTCAAGCACTGTCTTGCTCTCGTCAGCCACTATAGCTTTGCCATCAATTGTTAAATTAACCATTGCCATAATTTAGACTCCTTCAAAATTACATGTTTGAACTTATTGTATTTTTAAATGATGGTAATAGCCTTTTTATTTTTTCCGATTTTTCCTTTCCTTTTTGCAAGGATTTCTGTGAAAAGTTTTTTCCTGCAACGCAGTCTTGTATTTTATTGCATTAAACAGATGGAAAAAAAGTGCCTCAGTGATAATCACTGAGGCACTTTTGCTCTAACTATTTAGTTTTCATCCACATATTTTTGGATATTGCTTGCGTTTGCGTAGCGTTTAACCTCGTCACCGTTAATTACTACAAGTGTAGGTGCCTGCATAACGCCATATTTCTTTGTCATATCCACCTGCTCTTCTGCATCTATAAGGATGTAATCCTCATCCTCTAGTATTTCCTTAGCTCTAGCACAGTTTGGACAGGTCTTTGTGGTAAACAGGTACTTTGTGCCTGTTGTTGGCTCTTCTGAAACTACCTGAAGATTAATCTCTGGCTGCTCCTTTGCTTTTGCAGCTGCCTGCTTTTCTCCTGCACGACGGCAAATGCTACCGGCAATGTCATAAAGCTTTCTGTTTTTAAACTCCTGAGTCTTACCCTCGTTCCAGTTCTGAACTGGACGATAGTAACCTGTGATACGGCTGTATACTTCAGCAGTCTTTCCACAGTGTGGGCATGTGTAATGCTCGCCGGCTATGTAGCCATGCTCCTTACATACAGAGTATGTTGGAGACAGTGTATAGTATGGTAATTTGTAATTTTCAGCTATCTTTCTAACAAGATTTGCTGCTGACTCCCATGTAGGAAGCTTCTCGCCGATGAATGCATGGAATACTGTACCTGATGTGTAAAGTGTCTGCAATTCATCCTGAACCTCAAGGGCATCAAAGATATCTGAGGTGTATTCTACAGGCATGTGTGAGCTGTTTGTATAGAATGGTGTATCACCTTCCTTACCAGCTGTGATAATGTCTGGGAACTGCTCACGGTCATGCTTTGCAAAACGGTATGTTGTAGATTCTGCTGGTGTAGCCTCAAGGTTATATAAGTCACCGTACATCTCCTGGTAATCAGAAAGACGCTCACGCATATGATTAAGCACATCCTTTGCAAACTGCTGAACCCTCTTATCTGTCATATCTGCACGAAGCCAGTTAGCGTTAAGGCCTACTTCATTCATACCAATAAGACCGATTGTAGAGAAGTGGTTGTCAAATGTACCTAAATATCTCTTGGTGTATGGATATAATCCCTCATCTAAAAGCTTTGTAATAACACCACGCTTAATCTTAAGAGAACGTGCGCTGATATCCATAAGCTTATCAAGTCTTGCGTAGAAATCTGCCTCGTCCTTAGCCTGGTATGCAATACGAGGAAGATTGATTGTTACTACACCTACAGAACCTGTGCTCTCACCTGAACCGAAGAAACCACCTGACTTCTTACGAAGCTCTCTAAGGT
>CAMNPQ010000234.1 GCA_946548305.1 uncultured Pseudobutyrivibrio sp. | reverse complement strand
GTTTACAGAATGGGAAATATTACCATTTTCCATATAATCCATTACTTCATTAACCGCCATTACTGCGCAGTTGTCCTCAGCCTCTTCTGTAGAAGCACCAAGATGAGGTGTGCAAATAACACCCTTTGCACCTGCTACTGTAGGATTTGCAAAGTCTGTTACATAGTGACGAATCTTGCCAGATTCGATACCGTTCATAACTGCTGCTTCATCTACAAGAAGGTCTCTAGCATAGTTCAAAATAACTACGCCCTTCTTCATCATTTGAACAGCCTCTTTATTAATCATGCCCTTTGTGTTGTCCATAAGAGGTACATGAATTGTGATGAAATCACATTCCTTGTAGATTTCCTCAACTGTGGTAGCATGTCTTACATTTCTTGAAAGATTCCATGCAGCATTTACAGAAATGTATGGGTCGTATCCCAATACCTCCATGCCGAGGCGATTTGCATCATTAGCCACCTTTACACCAATAGCGCCAAGACCAATTACGCCCAGCTTTTTGCCAGCGATTTCTGTACCAGCGAATGCCTTTTTAGCCTTCTCAGCTGTCTTTCCAACATTTTCATCATCCTTGTTTTCAAGAACCCAGTTGATTCCCCCTATAATATCACGGGAAGCCAAAAGCATTCCTGCAAAAACAAGCTCCTTAACACCATTAGCATTAGCACCTGGTGTATTAAATACTACGATACCTTCCTCTGCACACTTATCAAGAGGAATATTGTTGACACCTGCACCAGCTCTTGCGATACATTTTAGCTTTGTGCCAAACTCCATATCATGCATAGCAGCTGAGCGAACCAAAGCTACATCTGCATCACTAATATTCTCAACCTTTTTATAATCTGTAGAAAAATTTACAAGACCCTTATCTGAAATAGGATTCAAGCAATTATAAGTAAACATTCTTTACCTCCCTAAAATCTGCCTGTTACATTCATCATGTTTCCAGCTTTTATCCGCCTGTTACATTCATTATGTCTCTAGCTATTATCCGCCTGTTACACAAACAAGCATTATCATTTCTACGCTCAGCTTAAAATGCTTCGCTTAAGAAATATAATAGCTTGTTTCCTACAGGCTCATCATGTTACAGCTTGTTTAGTCCAGCTGTTACACCAACAATCCTTAGTGTTTTTTCTCTCGACTAAAATGTCTCGTTCAAAAACCTAAGAGATTGTTTGTTACAGCCTCATTTATTAACTTTATAAATTGTCTTCTTCGAATTTGCGCATAAACTCTACCAGCTTTTCTACACCTTCGATTGGCATAGCGTTGTAGATGGAAGCTCTCATACCGCCTACAGTTCTGTGTCCCTTTAGGTTTACAAAGCCGGCAGCTGTAGCTTCTTTTACAAATTTTGCATCAAGCTCTTCGTTTCCTGTAACAAAAGGTACATTCATAAGTGAACGGTCTTCTTTTCTAACAGTTCCCTTGAACAGCTTTGAAGAATCCAAATAATCATAAAGGATTTTAGCCTTCTTCTCGTTGATTTCCTTCATTGCTGAAAGACCACCATTTTTAAGTAACCACTTAAATACTTTGCCACAGATATAGATATCATAGCATGGTGGTGTATTGTAAAGGCTGTCATTGTCTGCCTGTGTCTTGTATTTGAGCATGGTTGGTGTGCCTGGAAGCACATCATCTCTGATTAAGTCCTCACGAATGATAACGATAACCATACCTGCTGGTCCTACGTTCTTTTGAACACCACCATAGATGATTCCGTACTTTGTTACATCAACTGGCTCTGAAAGGAAGCAAGAGCTTACATCTGCTACTAAATCCTTGCCTTTTGTATTAGGGAGAGTCTTGAATTTTGTACCATAGATTGTGTTGTTCTCGCAGATATATACATAATCCATATCATCTGTGATAGGTAAATCTGAGCAATCTGGAATATAGCTGAATGTCTCATCTGCTGAAGAAGCAAGCTCTACAGCCTCTCCGTACATTTTTGCTTCCTGATATGCCTTTTTAGCCCACTGACCTGTGATAATATAGCCAGCTTTTTTATTTTTCATAAGGTTCATAGGAACAGCTGCAAACTGCTGGCTTGCTCCGCCCTGTAAAAACAGCACCTTATAATTGTCTGGAATATTCATAAGTGTACGAATGTCAGCCTCTGCATCCTTGATGATTTCATCAAACACCTTGCTTCTATGGCTCATCTCCATAACTGACATTCCGCAGCCCTTGTAATCTAGCATTTCATCTGCTGCTTCTCTTAAAACTTCCTCTGGCAAAACTGCTGGTCCTGCACTAAAATTGTAAACTCTACTCATTGCACTTTCTCCTTTAAAAATTAGATTTCTGCTGACAATTTCACTGTCTATAAGCAAGAAGTCATTTACTCTTCAAAAAATTCATTAATAGGTGCTCCTGGTGCTACCATTGGCCATACCTTGTCATCTGAATCAATAATACAGTCAATAAGCACAGGCTTCTCGGAGACTAGAGCCTCCTTTAGAGCAGCTCTAAACTCGTCCTGAGTGGTAACTCTCACTCCCTTAGCACCCATGGCTTCAGCAAGCATAACAAAATCCACTCCATCATCAAGCACTGTTGCCGAGTAATGTTTGTTGTAGAAAAGTGTCTGCCACTGTCTAACCATTCCAAGTACATGATTATTTATAACAATTTCAATTATAGGCAATTTTTCGCGAGATGCAGTAGCCATCTCATTCATGTTCATTCTAAAGCAGCCATCTCCAGCAAAATTAATAACTGTCTTGTCTGGATTGCCTGTCTTGGCTCCTATAGCAGCTCCCAGACCATAGCCCATGGTTCCAAGTCCACCAGATGTGAGAAGCTGACGTGGCTTTCTATATTTGTAATACTGGGCAGCCCACATTTGATGCTGACCAACCTCTGTGGTGATTATGGCATCACCCTTGGTCTGACGATATGTTTCTGCTACTATAAACTGTCCTGAAAGACCCTCAGTTGGAACTGTAAGAGGATATTTTTCTGAAAGTTCCCTGACTTTTGCCATCCAAGAATCATGGTTTTGCTGGTCAAGCTGCTTGTTGAGCCTTGTCAATATTTCCTTTACATCACCTATGATAAAGTGATCTGTTCTGATATTTTTATTAATCTCTGCTGCATCTACATCAAACTGTAGTACCTTTGCCTTGCTTGCAAAGGTTGCAGGATTTCCCAGCACTCTATCCGAAAATCTTGTTCCAATAGCAATGAGCAAATCGCAATCAGAAACGCTTAAGTTGGAAGCTTTGCAGCCGTGCATTCCAAGCATTCCAGTGTATCTTTCATCCCTGCCATCAAATGCACCTTTTCCCATCAGGGTATCACATACTGGCGCATCCACAAGCTCCACAAATTTTTTCAATTCCTTAGAAGCCTGAGATATCACAGCTCCACCGCCTACAAATACAACTGGCTTTTTCGCTTCCCTAATAAGCTTTAATGCATCGCTGATAGCCTCTTCTGTAATATTCTTTTTATCATT
>CAMNPQ010000233.1 GCA_946548305.1 uncultured Pseudobutyrivibrio sp. | reverse complement strand
TAATTTTCAAAACATCAATGAAAAATACATTCCTTTATTTAATAGTAGAGGTTCCTGTAATGCTGATTTTAGCAATTTTGTTAGCTCAGCTTTTAAATAATAAGGACCTTAAATTCAAGGGATTGTTCAGAACATGTATCTTTTTGCCATGCGCAACATCTCTTGTATCTTACTCTTTGATTTTTAAGTCAATGTTTGCTACACAGGGACTTATCAATTCAATTTTGTTAAAACTGGGATTAATCAGCGAAAACATTAATTTCCTAGGCACGGCTTCAACAGCAAGGGCAATTATCATCATAGCTTTGATTTGGAGATGGACAGGATATAACATGGTGTTCTACCTGGCTGGACTTCAAAATATTGAATACTCAGTATACGAGGCAGCAAAAATAGATGGTGCAAATGGCTGGAAAACATTTTGGTATATAACAGTGCCACTTCTTAAGCCAACAATTGTAATGACAGCAATCATGTCAATCAACGGTACGTTACAGCTCTTTGATGAATCTGTAAACCTGACAAGTGGTGGACCTGCAAACCAGACAATAACAATGTCACATTATATTTACAACCAGGCATTTGGACAGGGTGTTGGAAACTTCGGCTACACATCTGCTATGTCATTTGTTGTATTTATCATGGTTGCAATCCTGGCATTCATCAATTTGAAAGTAGGTGATACACGTGACTAAGAAGAAAAATAAATCAATGATTCAGCGTAGACTTATTCCTACATACATATTTTTGATTATCTGCTCATTTATTTCAGTGTTTCCTTTGTATTGGATGTTTGCAGCAGCAACAAACTCTTCACTGAACGTTGCCAGAGGTTCAATTGCTTTTGGCAATCAGCTGATGACTAATTTCGCAAACTTAAAGAATGCAGTTCAAGGAACACTTTGGAGCAGTATGGGAAACTCATTTCTATATTCAATTGTGCAAACTGTGTTCACTCTGTTTGTTTGTTCAATAGCTGGTTATGGATTTGAGCTTTATCACGACAAGGGAAAGGATCGATTATTTGGAATCCTTCTTCTGGCAATGATGGTTCCTGCTGTAGCTACAATGGTTCCTTTGTACGGGTTAGTATCAAAGGCAAAGCTTCTCAATACAGTTTGGGCATTTATCCTTCCAGGAATTTCCACTCCGTTTATGATAATGATGTTTAGACAAAACTCTAGAAATTTCCCACCAGACATCATGGAGGCAGCTAGAATTGATGGACTTCCTGAATGGAAAATCTTTTTCAAGATGTATGTTCCAATTCAAAAATCAATCTATGCAGCAGCTGCTGTTATTACATTTATGAATGCATGGAACGCATATATGTGGCCAAAAGTAGTCATGAGCGACAACCGTGCTCAGACAATGCCAATGTTTATTGCAAATATTTCAAGTGGATACACAGTAGACTACGGTATGACAATGCTTGGCGTACTATTCTGTTCACTTCCTACAATGATAGTATTCTTTGTACTTCAGAAGCAGTTTGCAGAAGGTATTACAGGTAGTGTTAAATAATAAAAATTATAAGGGCGGGCACTATAACACCCGCCCTATATTTAACTAAAGGGGAAAATATTATGTCTGATTTTACATATGAAATAGTAAAAGACCCAAGGATTTTTCAGGAAAATAGATTAGAGCCTCATTCAGACCATGAATACTATGAGAATGAAAACTATGTTTATGGAGAAAAATCTAATTTTAAGTATTCCTTGAATGGCACATGGAAGTTTGAATTTGCAAAAAGCTACGACTGCTGTGACAAGGATTTTTATAAGGAATCCAGAGATTGTAGAAGCTGGAACGACATTAAAGTACCAGCGCACATACAGTTAGAGGGCTATGACAAAATAATGTATGTAAATACCCAATATCCTTGGGATGGGCATGAGGATTTGGAGCCAGGGGAGGTGCCAGTTAAAGAAAATCCTGTTGGAAATTATGTAAAATACTTTACATTGCCAGCATTTATGAAAAATGCGCCGGTTTTTATATCCTTCCAGGGAGTGGAAAGTGGTTTTGCACTGTGGCTCAATGGTGAGTATGTGGGATACAGCGAGGATTCTTTTACACCTAGTGAATTTGACCTTACGCCTTATATAAAGGAAGGGGAAAACAAGCTGGCAGTCCAGGTGTTTAAATGGACAACAGGCAGCTGGTGCGAAGATCAGGATTTCTTTAGATTTTCTGGTATTTTCAGAGAAGTTTATTTGTATACAGTACCTAAAACTCACATTAGGGATTTGCGAATTCAGACACTTATTGATGATGAATACAAGGATGCTACCCTTGTAATCGATATGGATGTGATTGGAAGCGGTCTTGTTCAAATGACACTTTCAGATGATGATGCGGATATTCTAAACAAGCTTGCCGTAGAAGAAGGCAAAAATCACATGGAAGTACATGTGAGAGAGCCAAAGCTGTGGAGCGCAGAAAAGCCATATTTGTTTGATTTACAGCTTAATGTGTTTTCAGAGACAGGCAGACTTTCAGAGGTCATCAAAGAAAAGGTTGGCTTTAGACGCTTTGAAATGAAGGATGGCATGATGCACATCAATGGAAAGCGTATTGTGTTTAAGGGCGTAAACCGCCATGAATTTTCATCATCAACAGGACGTGCCCTTTCAGAAGAGGATATCCTAAAGGACATTATCACAATCAAGAAGAATAACATAAATGCAATAAGAACCAGTCATTATCCAAACCAGACATACTTCTATAGACTGTGTGATATTTTTGGATTATATGTAATCGATGAGACTAACTTGGAGACCCACGGTACTTGGCAGACGCCTATTCAGATTATGAAGCTTAAGGATGATAGCTATGCTGTGCCAGGGGATAGACCGGAGTACACAGATAATGTAATTGACAGAGCCCACAATATGTTTGAGCGTGATAAGAATCATCCATGTATACTTATCTGGTCATTAGGAAATGAAAGCTACGGCGGCAGTAACCTAAGGAAAATGCAGGATAAATTCCATGAGTGGGACAGCACTAGACTTGTGCATTATGAGGGAGTATTCAACGATAGACGTGTGGATCTATCGGATATGGAATCCACAATGTATGCACCAGTCAAGGCTATTAAGGAATGGCTAAAGAACCATAAGGATAAGCCTTATATAAACTGTGAATACATGCATGCCATGGGAAATAGCTGTGGCGCAATGAGCAAGTATACAGAGCTAGCATACGAGGAGCCATTGTTCCAAGGTGGATTTATCTGGGATTATATCGACCAGGCTATTACCATCAAGGACAATAGAGGTGTTGAATTTGAAGGCTACGGCGGTGATTTCGATGATAGACCAAACGACGGAAGCTTCTCAGGAGATGGTATTTGCTACAGCAAAAATAGAGAGCCTAGCCCAAAGATGCAGGAGGTAAAGAATGATTATCAAAATATCATGATTACCTTTGAAGATGATAAGGCAATTATTGAAAATAGAAATCTCTTTACAGACACAAATGAATACA
>CAMNPQ010000232.1 GCA_946548305.1 uncultured Pseudobutyrivibrio sp. | reverse complement strand
TCATAAATGACAACAAATTCATCACCGCCATATCTAGCCACGAAAATACCATCGTAACTGGCTAACTTCATCAATGTGTCTGCAACAAATTTGATACACTCATCGCCCCTTTGATGACCGTAATTGTCATTAAACTGTTTAAAGAAATCTATATCAAGTATCTCCACTCCTATACTTGACCTGTTAATTAAAGCTTTTTCAAATGCATCTTCACTATATTCGTTAAGCTTCAATCTATTATACATTCCAGTAAGAGGGTCTGTCTCTGAACGTTTTTGTAAAAATGTATTCTTTTCCTCTACTTTTCTGTTGATTTGTGTAAGCTCCATGTAAGAATTGCGCATAACGATCATATTGCTAACCATTAGCCTATTCTCTCGTTCCATAAACTCTGAAAGCTCAAAATATAGAACTGAAGCTATCTTATACTCCTCTATCTGTCCAACTCGTCTATAGTATCTTATTTTTAAGGTTAAAAGTTTTCTCTCTAAATTCTTAATTGATGTGTGTTTTGTTAAATCATCAAGTACAGTATATGCTTTAAAAAAATCATCATATTTTTCAATACTCAAAAGCATATGCAAATAATCGTAAAAATCGTCAAATACATCCAGAATAGGCATACTTGTGCTGGCATGCTTATTTACCATGTCTATCCAATAATCCCTTGCCTCTTCCTCGCCCATAGCCTGATGCACTCTGGCAAAAAAGCAATATATCACTATTTTGTCCATTTCCTGCAAAAATGGTAAGCAATCTACTCTCAATCGTTTTTCGATTTCAATATACCTATCATCCCTATCCAGCCTAAGAAATGCCCTTCCCATTCCAAGCAATATAGCTGTATAGCTTTCTGTATAGTTTTCTATATCCTTGTGGTCAAGTAAATAGCGATGGGCTATTTCTGTATGTGATATGGACTTTTGATACTCCTCTATATTTAGATATAGAGAGCCTAGATTCATGTGAATCATCCACTCTATGTCAGGAAGTGAGTAATCTTCGCAAATACTGATAGCTTTTATAAAATAATCCAGTGCAAAAGGAGCATTTCCTCTGTTTAATGAAACTATGCCAAGCATGTTATTAGCCATTGCCACATAGCCCCATTCCTTTACATGTTCCATGGGTCCCATGCAGGACATCATTTGTGAATAAAAATTAGTTGCATCATTTAAAAGATAATAGGTTTCACCTTTGGAAAAAAGTGCATAACCAATTAAAGCATCATCCTTCATGCCTTTTCCATAAGCAAGCAGCTTATCACATGCCTGAATTAATGCAATGGAATCCTTGCCACGATTTTTTTGAATTTCTCCAATTAGAAGTTGTATTTCTCTGTTATAACTACGAACATCCATATCAATAAATATAACTCCCTACATTTCTTTTAATACATTAGTCAGCTTTGCAAAGTCATCTAAGGATAATGCTTCTCCCCTAACTGTCTCGCTAAATCCAGCTATTTTTATTGCATCTGCTATCTGTTCCTTAGAATAATGTAAACCGTTACTTAAGCCGTTTTGTAATGTTTTACGTCGTTGATTGAATGAAGCTCGTATTATCTGAAATAACAGTTTTTCATCACAATTAACAGGTGGATTGTCATGACATTTCAAGCTTATCACCGTACTAGAAACCTTTGGCTGTGGCATAAAACAGCTTGGTGGAACTTCACATACTATTTTAGGATTTGAATAGTACTGAACTGCAAGTGACAAAGCTCCATATTCCTTTGAACCTGGTCCTGTTTGCATTCTATCAGCCACCTCTTTTTGAATCATTATTGTAATAGATTCAAGCGGAACATGACTCTCAAATAATCCCATAATAATAGGTGTAGTAATGTAATATGGTAAATTGGCAACTACCTTTATAGGTTTTCCATTATTCTTTTCCTGAGCAAGTCTATTAATATCAACTTTTAATATATCCTGATTTATCACTGTCCAATTTTTATATGTGGATAAAGTGTCATCCAAAATTGGAATTAATGTTTTATCTATCTCCACTGCCACAACTTCCCTAGCTTCTTCACAAAGCCTTTGAGTCATTGTACCTATACCTGGACCTATTTCTAAAACAAAATCATCCTTTGTTATGCCTGCTGCATCGATGATGCTATTTAGCACATTCCCATCAATTAGGAAGTTTTGTCCGTATTTTTTTTGAAATGAAAACCCATGAGCCTCTAATACTGCCCTTGTGTATGTGGGATTACTTAAATATGCCATATTATTTCCTTTTTATTTGTTAGCTTTTTTGTATATATTTAAAGCATTCTGATAAGTGACTTTTTCCACCTCTTGTACAGTGATTCCCTTAATTTCTGCTATTTTTTCAGCCACATAGCTTAAATACATTGATGAGTTTCGTTCTCCTCTGTGGGGAACCGGTGCCATATAAGGACAATCTGTTTCAAGTACTATACTTGTAAGAGGAATAGACTCTACTGTTTCCACCAGCTTTTTTGCATTTTTAAAGGTGACTACACCACCTACACCTATATACCAGCCCATCTTTACATATTCCATTGCTATTTCCTTCGAATATGAGTAACAATGGACAATACCCTTTACATGGACATTATTATACTTCTTAATTGTGTATAAAGTGTCTTCTGCAGCATCTCTTGAGTGAATTATTACAGGGATTTTTAAATTTTTTGCCAAATCCATTTGTTTTTCAAACCAAAAACGCTGCTTTTCTCTTTGTTTTTCGTCTTTTACCCAATAATAATCAAGTCCGATTTCACCAATCGCCACTACCTTGGGATGGGAAGAATTTACAGCCAGCCACTCCATCACATCATCATTTATCTCATCTATTTCCTCAGGATGGATTCCTATAGCTGCATAAACATCGTCATATTTTTCCGCTAAAGCTATACTTTCCTTACATCCATTAAAAGTAGCTCCAACATTTACTATTTTCCCTATGTTGTTTTCTCTCAATAAATGAGAAAGAAGTTCGACTCTATCTGGGTCGAACTTCTCATCATCATAATGAGCATGAGTCTCAAAAATCATATATATAATCCTAAATTTATTCCCGCCTGTTACATTGACAATACAAAATATTACTTACAGTTACTGGATGTTCCTTTCAGTAATATTTTGATTGTCAATTACAGGCTACTTTTGCTTGCTATAATAATTTTCTCGCCTGTGACCTAAAATTAACAAATTTCCGCTCCGTTTGGCATGTCACGCTCTGGTGTCATGAGGGAGAGATTACCATCTGCATCCTCTGCGCAAAGAAGCATTCCCTCTGATAATACGCCTGCAAGCTTTGCTGGCTTAAGGTTTACAAGTACCATAACCTTCTTGCCAACCATTTCCTCAGGAGAGTAGTGCTTACTAATTCCCGAAACAATCTGCTTAGTAGTAGAACCAATCTTAACCTGTGAGCAAAGAAGCTTCTTAGAGCCCTTAACTGCCTCGCATGCTACGATTTTACCAACCTGGAACTGAAGCTTCATAAAATCATCAAATGTGATTTCAGGCTTTG
>CAMNPQ010000231.1 GCA_946548305.1 uncultured Pseudobutyrivibrio sp. | reverse complement strand
TGCTGGCTGTTCCCACACATTTACATAGCCTGTAACTACGCCTGTGATACCTATCTTTGTGCCGTCTGCCATTGTATGAATCACGTGCTTTTTGATATCAAGCTTGCCGCCCTTATCTAAAACATTTGCGCATACAAGTGTGGCATTCATGCTGTTTGCATAATCCACAATAGCATCATAGCCAAAGTTGAAATCATGGTTTCCAAATGTGTAGTAATCAAGGCCCATTTCATTGAAGCCCTCAGCCATAGGATGGAAATTGTATTCATCCTTGTGCTCTAAATAATATGTCATAAGTGGTGTTCCCTGAAGAGAATCACCACCATCAATAATCAATGTATCATCGTCTTTTTTTATCTGGGAAGAAATGCAAAAAAGCCCTGAGTTCTCAGGGCAGTTTTTCGCATAATTCACAGGATTTAGATGACCATGTGTATCAGATGTAAATAAGATACGCATATTTGCCTCCTTTAACCTCTAGTGAGCTTAGTTCTGATTTTTGTTGAGATGTACTCAATAACAAGAATCAATATAATTAATCCAGCAAGGATTGCTCCTGCCTCGTTCCATCTGTATGCATTCATTGCAAAGATAAGTGGAGCACCGAAACCACCGGCACCAACTAAACCAAGGATTGTTGCATCTCTAAGGTTGATATCAAATCTGTAGATTGCTGTTGATGCAAAGTTTGGCATAAGCTGTGGCAAAATTCCGTAGCGAATCTTCTGCCATGTGCTACATCCTGCTGCATCAAGAGATTCGATAACGTGAATATCCAAATCCTCGATTGCTTCTGTGTACATCTTTGTAATCATACCAACTGAGCAAACGCCCATTGTGAGAAGGCCGGCGAAAGCACCAGGCCCTGTAACACGGATAAACATAAGACCGTATACAAATGCTGGAATTGTACGAATGGCCATAAGAACGATTCGTCCAATGAAAGCGATTGGCTTTGGTACTAAGTTTACTGCTGAAACAAAAGCAAGTGGTATAGAAATGATAGCACCTACGATTGTACCAAGGAAAGCGATACAAATTGTCTCAAGCATCAAATAAGGTACGCCTGATGTGGAAAAGTCAAATAAAAATCCAAGGTCAGGTGTAAAAAGTCCCTTGATGATGTTCCATGCAATTGTGCTGCTTCCATCTGCTGCACCTGTTGCTTCTACTGCACTGCAGCTCCACACAATAAGAGCAAGTGTGATTACAGCGATGCATGTATTGTAAACCCAATTCTTGGGTCTCTTTTCATAAGCTTGTTCTATTCTACTATTCATTACGCACCTCCATTAAACCAATTTCTTACGGAAATATCTGCTGATTGATTCAATGATAAATACCGTAACGAAGAGTGCTATAAGAATCATACCAACGCTTGGATAATCTCTCCAAGAAATACGCTCGTTAAGAATAATACCGATACCGCCGGCACCTACATAACCAAGTACTGCTGCATATCTAACGTTTCCTTCGAAGTTGAAGAGGCAGTTAGATAAGAAGAATGGTAATACCTGTGGGATGATTGCTGTAATGAATGCCATTGGACGTGTTGCACCCATAGCTTCCATTGCCTCAAATGAACCCATATCAACAGTTTCAATTTCCTCGTATGTAAGCTTTCCAATGTAAGCAAATGAGAAAACTGCAATTGAAATAGTACCTGCAAGTGTACCAAATCCTACGATAAGTGTTGCTACGAGAGCTGTTACGATGGTAGGAATTGTTCTAACGATACTGAAAAATAATCTAACGATTGAAACTACTACTTTGTTGCGACATACGTTTGTGCTGGCAAGCATTGCGAAAGGCACTGATAAAAGTGAACCTACTAATGAACCAAGAAGTGACATCTTGATAGTGTCGAAAATTGGTCCCCAAACGTAATCCATAAACTCTAATCTAGGAGACTTAAACATATCGCCAATAATAACGAAGAATTCTCCTATTCTCTGGGCTAAAACTGTCATGTTGAAGCCTGTAATCTTGACTGACAAAATACACATTGCCAAAATGATGATTGCGTAAACAGGGCCGCGGGAAGCTTTCTTCTCTACGGATTTGCCATTAGGCAATGTGTAAACGTGAGGCTTAAAAACCTTATCATAAATACTCATTCGTTTACTCCTCTTCTTCCTGTACGTTACCCTCGGCATCTACTTTGCCATTATATATATTTGCTAAAACCTCCGGTGTAACTTCACTGGCAGGTCCATCATAAACGATTTCACCGGCTCTGATACCAACAACTCTGTTAGCATATTTGAGAGCTAAATCAACGTGGTGGATGTTAATTAAGATAGAAATGTTCATATCCTCGTTGATTCTCTTGAAATCACCCATAACCTGATTTGCAGTAACTGGATCAAGTGCAGCAACTGGCTCATCAGCAAGGATGATTGCTGGATTCTGTGCAAGTGTTCTAGCAAGAGCTACTCTCTGCTGCTGTCCACCTGAAAGCTGGTCAGCACGAACGAATGCTTTATCCAAGATACCTACTTTATCAAGACACTCAAGTGCCTGTAACTTTTCTTCCTTTGAATAAATACCGAATACTGATCTGTACCATGGCATGTCTGGTACAAGTGCTGTTAAAACATTTTTAATAACTGTAGTTCTAGTAATCAAATTGAATGATTGGAAGATCATTCCAATTTTTCTTCTGAAACGTCTTAGCTGCTTTCCTGAAAGTGACATAACATCAACATCATCTACTGTGAGCTTTCCGCTTGTTACATCGTGCATTCTGTTGATTGTACGGATAAGTGTTGACTTACCTGCACCAGAAAGTCCAATAATAGCAACAAATTCCCCCTGCTCAATTTCAAGGTTTACATGCTTTAATCCCTCGAAACCATTAGGATATTTTTTTCCAACATCTTCAAATTTAATCATTTAATAACTCCATTTCTTTAAAAAAAGGAAGATACCGAAATATCTTCCTTTAATAGTTCGATTATTCGAATAAATTAAACATTATTGTAATGACATGATAAGCTCTTGAGCTTTTCTCTCTGAATCGTAATCCTCTGAGTTAGCCTCAACATAACCATTGTGGCTGTAGATAGCGATTACTTCCTTACCAGCATCTGTGTTACCAATGTTGATGAAGGCCTGTGAAAGAGCAGCCTTGAAATCATCGTCCATGATTGGAGATGACTTGCTAACACTGATTGTATCGTTGTAGATACCATCTGTTACACCAATAACATTTGTCTCATCCCAGATGCTTGCGCTTCTGCCGTACTCTGATGTCCATTTATCTTCGTTGTCACGTCTTGCGTCTGCGTATGTAACAAGTACATCTACCTGACCAGATGCAAGTCTTGAGAATGCTGTACCATAGTTATCTGATAAAGCTGTGTGTGAAAGATCTGTAATGTGCTTTCCGTAATTGTCCTGAAGCCAAAGTGAAGGATAAATATATCCTGCTGGAGATGAAGAATTCATAACGCTCCAGTTAAGTCCATCTAAATCTTCCCATGTAAGCTCTTCACCATTGTTTACCTTTTCAGCAACAGCCTGACCTGCCTCTGAAGGACCTGCAATGATAAGTGCTCTATAGTATGTTACCTGCTCTGTTGTAGCCTCTG
>CAMNPQ010000230.1 GCA_946548305.1 uncultured Pseudobutyrivibrio sp. | reverse complement strand
TGAAGAAGATCAAAGATAACCCCCTCCTCCTTAGCATGATGTACTTCTTCCGCTCTTGCAGGCAGCTCAGCCTCTGAACGGCGATATACTACGTGAACCTCTGCTCCAAGGCGAAGTGCTGTACGGGCAGCATCCATCGCAACGTTACCGCCACCAACAACTACTACCTTCTTGCCGCGGGCAATTGGTGTATCATAGCCTTCCTTGAATGCCTTCATAAGATTGTTTCTTGTAAGGAATTCGTTTGCTGAGAATACGCCGTTAGCCTGCTCACCAGGAATATGCATAAACATTGGAAGTCCAGCACCTGAACCGATAAATACAGCCTCAAAGCCTTCCTTTTCAATAAGCTCATCGATTGTAATTGAACGTCCGATAATTACGTTCTTTTCAAACTTAACGCCAAGAGCCTTTACATTTTCAACCTCAGCTTTAACAACCTTTTCCTTTGGAAGACGGAACTCTGGAATACCATAAACAAGTACACCGCCCATCTCATGAAGAGCTTCAAATACTGTTACGTCATAGCCAAGCTTAGCAAGGTCTCCTGCTGCTGTAAGACCAGAAGGACCCGAACCGATAACAGCAACCTTGTGTCCGTTAGGAGTAGATGTGTTCTTAGGCTTGATTCCATTTTCTCTAGCCCAGTCAGCTACAAATCTTTCAAGCTTACCGATAGCAACTGCTTCACCCTTGATACCACGGATACACTTGCCTTCACACTGAGATTCCTGTGGACAAACACGTCCGCAAACTGCTGGAAGAGCTGATGACTCAGAAATAATCTCATAAGCCTTCTCAAAATTGCGTTCCTTAACCTGCTCAATAAATGCAGGAATATTAATTGAAACCGGGCAACCGCCTACGCACATAGGCTTCTTACAATTAAGACAACGGCTTGCCTCTGCTACTGCCTCTTCTTCTGTATATCCTAAACATACCTCTTCAAAGTTTGTAGCTCTAACCTTAGGGTCCTGCTCTGAAATAGGTACTCTAACCATCATATCTGCCATTATTTGTCACCTCCACAATTTCCGCATCCGCCGTGGTGTGTATCACCTTCCTGTAGCTTTAAAAGTGCTCTGCCTTCTTCTGTCTTGTACTGCTTGCTACGCGCCATAGCCTGATCAAAGTCAACCAAGTGACCGTCAAATTCAGGACCATCAACACAGGCAAACTTAACCTCATCACCAACAACAAGACGGCACGCTCCACACATACCTGTTCCATCAACCATAATTGGGTTCATGGAAACTACTGTAGGAATGCCAAGCTCCTTTGTAAGGAGACAAACAAATTTCATCATAATCATCGGACCGATTGCTACACAGTGGTCAAATCTCTTGCCCTCATCCCACAATGCCTGAAGCTGCTGACAGCCATTTCCATGGAAGCCGTAGCTTCCGTCATCTGTTGCCAGATAAAGTTCAGTAGCAACCTCTCTCATTTCATTCTCATAGAATAAAATATCTTTTGAACGAGCACCAATAATAACTGTAGAATCTACTCCGTGCTCCTTTAGCCATTTTACCTGTGGATAAACAGGAGCTGTACCAACACCACCTGCTATAAATACAATGCTCTTTTTTCTAGTTTCCTCAAGGTTCTCCTCAAGGCAAAGCTCAGAAGGCTGACCAAGTGGTCCCACAAAATCATCAAACTCATCACCTTCATTTAATAAAGCCATACGCTCTGTGGAAGCTCCAACAGTCTGAAAAACAATTGTAACTGTTCCTTCATTTCTATCGTAATCACAAATAGTAAGAGGTATTCTTTCACCCTCTTCATCGATTTTTACAATTATGAACTGTCCTGGAAGACATCTTGCGGCTATGCGAGGTGCCTTGACAACCATAAGGAAAATCTTATCTGATAATATTTCCTTTTTTAAGATTGAATACATAAATTAGACTCCTTCCCTTTGTCCTTTAATCAGCTATTATAGCTATTTACTTTAGTATTGTAAAGTGTTAAACTGCACTAACTATAAAAAAACGGACATAATGGATTTTACATTATGCCCAATTAAAAACCAATAACATAATCAAATTTGTATTAGCTAAAGTAAACCAACTCATCCTCAGGCTTTTCACATGCTTCAACGCTAATAGGATAAAGTACCGGGCCTTTTCCTTTGTATTCTTTTGCAAATTCCACCTTAATCTGAGCTGTTATATCTATCCATGAACGATGCTCCAATGTGGATGCTTTATCCCACTTACATTTCATTCCCAGAAATTGTATATCCTCTACACAGCAAGTCATAGCAAATCTGCCAGGTATAAATACATCCTTTCTCAGCTTACCATCATTTGGATTGTAAACAAGACCTGTAAAATGGATTTTTTTACCGTCATATTTTTTCGGTGTCTCCATACAATCCATAAACCAGATAGCATAGTCTGCGTCTGTGATTTCAATCACTTCCGCATTCAAATCAAAAGGAAGCTCCTCTGGAGAATCATCCACAGTACCATCTGCTCTCTCGTAAACAATCTGAGCTGGTCTGTTCATAGATTTAATCTGTCCACGAAACTTAGTCTTTGGTGTATCATCTGTGCATCTGTTAAAAATAACTACCTCAGCCTTAAAAAGCTGTTCCATCATCATGGTACGCATATTATTAAGGTAGTTTTCAAATGTGGTTGCATCCACAGTTGCCAGTGACTGTGCCACAACCCACCCCTCAGGAAGAGGTTCATCATAAATATGATCCACGCCCCAGGTACCATTATACTCAAGGAAGATAACATCTGGACCATATTCCTTTTGAATCCTGTTAAGATTCTCTAGATTGAAATCTTCTTCGTTTTCAATCATTGTAACCTTAGCATTTACGGTCTTGAGCTTTTCAATATCAAACTCAACATCCCCATCTTCACAGGCAATGATAAGGATTTTATCATCACCGCCCTGTGCAAAATCGTTTTCAAACAATGTCTCCTGGATAAGGGTAGTTTTTCCGCTATCCATAAATCCAGTGAAGACATAAACTGGTATATCCTTTGCCATAAAAAACCTCTAATTATAATCCGAAAATCTCTTCAATCTTGTGTTCATCAATATCAGCACCAATAACTACAAGACGTCCTGTGTAATCTGGCTCACCGCTTCTCAATTCGTACTCGCCATCAACGAAGTCGAAATAAATCCATCCGCCGTTTACATCCTCAACCATACCCTTTGAACGGATGATTGTTCCATAATCGTTTGTGTTAGCAAATGCCTTCATAGCATTTTCGATAGTAGACTTCTCGAACTTGTGTGGAGTCTCCTTGCCCCATGTAGTGAACACATCATCTGCATGATGGTGATGATGATGCTCGTGGTCGTGATCATGACAACCGCATGTGCAATTCTCGCCATGTTCATGGTCATGCTCATCATGATCGTGGTGATGATGCTCGTGCTCTTCGTGGTCATGGTCGTGATGATGCTCGTGTTCATGCTCGTCATGGTCATGATGGTGATGCTCGTGCTCATGTTCTTCTTCATCATGCTCATGAGCCTCCTCTGCAAGATGCTTCATCTCTGATGCAAGATTATCCTGTCCTTCCATTACAGAAAGAAGCTTTTCACCTGTGATTTCATCCCAAGGTGTTGTAATAATAGCAGCCTTTGGATTAAGCT
>CAMNPQ010000229.1 GCA_946548305.1 uncultured Pseudobutyrivibrio sp. | reverse complement strand
GTGCTTATGGAGGGCGCTCTTAAATTAAAGGAGATTTCCTACATCCATTCTGAAGCTTACGCATCAGGTGAATTGAAGCATGGACCGATTGCGCTTATTTGTGAGAATACTCCTGTGATTGCAGCAGTGACTCAGGAAAAACTGATAACTAAGGCACTTTCCAATGTAAAGGAAATTCGAGCACGTGGAGCAAATGTTGTGCTCCTTGCAAAGAATGAATTGAAGGAAGAATTTGAGTCAGAGTATCACATCATAGGACTTCCAAATCTGGATGATGAGTATATGGCTTTTCCTGAAATTGTCGCATTACAGATATATTCATATTATGTATCTTTTGATAAAGGCTTGGATGTGGACAAGCCAAGAAACCTTGCAAAGGTTGTAACAGTAGAATAGTTTTTTAAAGGAATAAATGGGTGAATTTCTTATCAAAGTATCTGCAAAAGCCAGATTTTACAAGGCTTTAATCCCTGTCACTTTCTCAGGTGACAAAATAAAATATCTATGAATTGAAAATCTTCACAACTCCCCCTTATAATACAATCAAGACGAATGCATTCGCACTTTTAACAATGGTAAGGCAGACGTGCTAAGCCTTTTTAAAATTTGGAGGAGAATCCTAATGAAAGAGAGAATACAAAGTTTTGGTAGATTCCTTAGCGGAATGGTAATGCCAAACATCGGTGCTTTTATAGCGTGGGGGCTTTTAACAGCACTTTTTATTGACACTGGCTGGTTGCCTAATGCAAACCTCAGTACAATCGTAGGTCCAATGCTTACATATGTGCTTCCTGTTCTTATCGCTTATCAAGGTGGTAAAATGGTTGGAGGAAGCAGAGGCGCTGTAATGGGTGCAATCGTTGCAATCGGTGTTATCTGCGGTACAGAATATACAATGTTTATGGGAGCCATGGTTGCAGGTCCACTTGGCGGTTGGGTTATAAAGAAATTTGATCAGGCAGTTGAAGGCAAGATTCCTTCAGGCTTTGAGATGCTGGTAAACAACTTCTCAGTTGGTATACTTGGACTTATACTTGCAATCATTGGTTATTATTTAATCGGACCATTTATGGGCGCAGTGCTTGCACTTTTAAATGCAGGTGTACAGGTACTTGTAAATCACGGTTTACTTCCACTTGTTTCAATATTTGTTGAGCCTGCTAAGGTATTATTCCTTAACAACGCTATCAACCATGGTATCTTTACTCCACTTGGAGCAGATGATGTGGCAACAGCTGGAAAGTCAATCTTCTACATGATTGAGACAAACCCTGGAGCAGGTACAGGCGTACTTTTAGCTTATATGTTATTTGCAAAAGACAAGACAACAAAGGATTCAGCACCAGGCGCACTTATCATTCACTTACTTGGTGGTATCCATGAGATTTATTTCCCATATGTACTTATGAATCCACTACTTCTTCTTGCTACAATCGGTGGTTCTGTAGCAGCAATGATTTTCAACACAGCACTTGGTCTTGGACTTGCTGGTCCAGCATCACCTGGTTCAATCATTGCATATGTTGGAATGGCACCAAAGGGCTCAACACTCCTTGTGTTCCTTTCAGCAGCAATTGCAGCTGGCGTTTCATTTGTAATTGCATCTCCAATTATCAAGTTCTCAAATAGCAAGGCTAGCCTTACAGATTCAACAAATCAGATGAAGGAAATGAAGGCACAGGCTAAGGGCGTTTCAGTAGACAAAGTTTCTACAGTTGCCGATACAATTACTGCAGACATCAAAAACGTAAAGCACATTGTTTTCGCTTGTGATGCAGGAATGGGATCATCTGCAATGGGTGCTTCCGTATTAAAGAAAAAGCTTTCTGATGCAGGTAGAGGAGATATTGAAGTAAAGCATGCTTCAGTTTCAGAAATACCAAGTGATGCTCAGATAGTTGTAACACACAATGAGCTTGCAGATAGAGCCAGAAAGAATGCTCCAAAGGCAAGACTTATTACAATCACAAATTTCATGGCTGCACCAGAATATGATGCGCTTGTCAATGAATTGAAGGCATAGCTTATTGCTGATAATTTCACTGTTTTGTCAGCTAGAAGTCAAAGGGTAGGGTTTTTACTATGGATATTACACCTCGTACAAAGCAAATAATTATACATTTGTTGAGTGCTAAGCATTCGCTTACGGATATGGAAATGGCGGAGGCTATAGGTGTGAGCAAAAGAACTATCCTTAGAGAAATCGATGATGTGGAAAATGCCTTAAAACAATACAATCTTGAACTGGTACGAAGAAAAGGTGAGGGAAGCAGGGTAGAAGGCACTGAGGAAGATAAAAAAGCTATCCTGGAAGCTATTAGTGCCACCCGTGAGATGGTAGTGACTGATAAAGAGAGAAGACGAAACTATCTGAAGATAGAACTTCTCAGAAATCGCGAACCCCAGAAGCTGTTTTATTACAGCAACAAATTTGGGGTGAGCGAGGCTACTATCAGCAATGACCTGGAAGCAATTGAAGAGTGGGCAAAGGAATACCACCTGGAGCTTGTGAGAAAACCTGGCTTTGGAATCATGCTATCTGCTACTGAAAAAAACTACAGGGTAGCAATGCAAAGATTTGTTACAGAGAGTATGAAGGTGGATGAAGCACCAAATCTTGGTGACAACATCTATAATCTCTTAAATGAAGGAATCTTGGCAGAGGTAGGAAACGCATTAGAGGATATAGACGAGCCTTATTTAAAGAATATTACAAATGATGCTTATATTGGTTTGTTAGTACATTTGGCGGTTGCAGTAGAACGCATTAGTCAAGGTAAGTTTGTTACGGAAGAAAGCTATGATGCATCCTTGGATAAGGGCTACGACATAGCAAAAAAAATAGCTGTAACCTTAGAAAAAGTGTTTAACATAACCATTCCTGAATCAGAGGTAAACAACATTCTTTTACATATCAGAGGTTCAAAGTTTAAATACTCTAATGATACAAAGTTTGAACAGGTGATGCAGGCTGAAGAGCTTTTAAGCATAGTGGAAGGAATGATTGATGCAATCGAGTCGGACTACGCTAGTGAAATAAAATATGAGGATGATTTTATCACAGGATTGATTGTGCATCTTGAGACAGCTTTGTATAGGATGAAAAATGATTTGCCTATATCAAACCCACTGCTTTCCCAGATAAAGGCGGAATACCCGGCTGTGTTCGAGGATTGTAAAAAGGCAGCAGAAGTAATATATAGCCGCACAGGTTTAATGCCTAATGAATCAGAAATCGGATATCTTTGTATGCATTTTGGTGCTGCAAAGGAGAAGATTGAAAGTAGAAAGAGAAAGAAAAGAACTGTTAATATAGGAGTTATTTGCGCAAGTGGCTTCGGTGTTGCCCAGCTTATGATGGCAAAGCTTAAAAACCATTTTGCAAATTATG
Source organism: uncultured Pseudobutyrivibrio sp. (assembly GCA_946548305.1). Taxonomy (GTDB): domain Bacteria; phylum Bacillota; class Clostridia; order Lachnospirales; family Lachnospiraceae; genus Pseudobutyrivibrio. The sequence goes on along the minus strand of CAMNPQ010000229.1, from coordinate 250 downwards.
ATATAGTCCTCAAGGCTTATGGTGTTGAGGAAATTACTGAACATATCATATCCCGTACTGATTTCTTTATCTCCATTATGGAACTGGATGATTTTGGAACAGACTATTTAATGGTCAATCCTATGATTACATCAAAGGATATTTTACAAATCAGTACAAAGATTGATGAGTATTCGTCACTGCCTCTTCAAAAGGCGGATACTGACTTTACAAGGCAGCTGGATGATATCAACAGTATCATAATCAGGTT
>CAMNPQ010000228.1 GCA_946548305.1 uncultured Pseudobutyrivibrio sp. | reverse complement strand
TAGAAATACAAAGGAAATCGTTGGTATCAATGTTTCTTATTTAGAGAGATTTGATGATGGTGCTACTGTAACAGTTGATACACTTATTGAGAGTGGTATCATTAAGAACCCTCGCGATGGCGTAAAGATTCTTGGCGGTGGCGAGCTTACAAAGAAGTTAAATGTCAAGGCAAGTGCATTTAGCGCTAGCGCAAAGGAGAAGATTGAAGCCTTAGGCGGAACAGTAGAGGTGATCTAATGTTTCAGACACTACGTGATGCATTTAAAATTAAGGATTTACGAAGAAGAATTGGATTTACATTTTTAATGCTTGTTGTTGTCAGACTTGGAAGTTTACTTCCAGTGCCTGGCATCAATGGTAGTGCCTTTGCAAGCCTATTTGAGAATAGTGACAATGCGTTGAATTTTTTTGATTCAATAACAGGTGGTTCATTTTCAGCAATGTCAGTATTTGCTCTAAACATCACACCATACATTACATCTTCAATCATTATGCAGTTGCTTACAATTGCATTTCCAAAGCTTGAAGAGATGCAGCGTGATGGTGAGCAGGGAAGAAAAAAGATGACGAAGATTACTCGTTATCTTACAGTTGGTTTGGCTCTTGGTGAGTCAATTGCAATGGCTATTGGATTTGGAAGAAGTGGATATTTAGTATCTTATTCCATTCCATATATTAACTATGTGCTTGTTGTTGTTTCTCTCACAGCTGGTTCTGCAGTACTTATGTGGATTGGCGAGAGAATCACAGAAAAGGGTGTGGGCAATGGTATTTCAATAGTTCTTACTATTAATATTATCAGCCGTATACCATCTGATTTAACAAAGCTTTATGAGCAGTATATGGCTGGAAAGACAATTCCAAAGGCAACACTTGCAGCTGTTATTATTGCTGTTATTATAGTTGCTCTTGTTGTATTCGTAGTAATTTTACAGAGTGCAGAGAGACGTATTCCAGTTCAGTATTCAAACAAAATTCAGGGTAGAAGACAGGTAGGTGGCAATTCATCTGTCATTCCTATGAAGGTTAACACAGCTGGTGTTATCCCTGTAATTTTTGCTCAATCATTGCTTCAAACACCTATCATGCTTGTTCAATTGTTTGATAAGGATGGTGTTCAAGGTTTTTGGGGTAAAATTTTAAATGGAATGAATCAGTCAAATTGGTTTAATCCAGCAAACTGGGTATATACAATAGGTGCGTTGGTTTATGTATTGCTTATTATAGGTTTTGCATATTTCTATACAGAGATTACATTTAATCCATTAGAGATTGCAGAGAACCTTAAGCGTTCAGGTGGTTTTATACCTGGAATCAGACCAGGAAAGCCTACATCTGATTATTTAACATCAATTTTAAGACATGTTATTTTTATCGGAGCAATTGGTCTTTCAATAGTTGCGTTACTTCCTATTATCTTTAATGGTTTGCTTGGAGCTAGTGTTTCATTTGGTGGTACATCAATTATCATTATTGTTGGTGTTATCGTAGAAACACTTAAGCAGGTTGAATCACAGATGATGGTTCGTAATTACAAAGGATTTTTAAATGACTAATGGTCGTTTTTAAGCATCAAGGGAGATACGCGAATCGCGTATCTCTTAGTGCTTATTATGTTAATTAAAAAGCAGGAGGGTCTATTTATGAAGATTATTATGTTAGGTGCACCTGGTGCAGGCAAAGGAACACAGGCTAAGCAGATTGCTGCAAAGTATTCAATTCCTCATATCTCTACAGGTGATATATTCCGTGCTAACATTAAAAATGGTACAGAATTAGGAAGGAAAGCAAAGGAATACATGGATCAAGGTTTGCTTGTTCCAGATGAACTTACATGTGATCTTGTAATGGACCGCATTGCACAGGATGATGCAAAAAACGGATTTGTATTAGATGGTTTCCCAAGAACAATTCCTCAGGCAGAGGCACTGGATGCTGCTCTTACAAAGATTGGTCAGGCTATGGATTACGCTGTTGATGTAGATGTTCCTGATGAGAACATTATCAACAGAATGTCAGGTCGTAGAGCTTGCCTGAACTGTGGTGCTACTTATCATATCGTATCTATTCCTCCTAAGAAGGAAGGCGTATGTGATACATGTGGTAGTGAGCTTGTGTTAAGAGATGATGATAAGCCAGAAACAGTTAAGAAGAGACTTGATGTATATCATGATCAGACACAGCCTCTTATCGATTACTATAGCAAAAAGGGAATCCTTAAGTCAGTTGACGGCACACAGCCAATGGAAAAAGTATTTGAGGATATCACAGCTATTCTAGGAGCTTAAGATGCGTGAACCTATTACTATTAAAACTGAAGAAGAAATTCAATTGATGCGTGAAGCTGGAAAGATTTTGGCTCAGGTCCATGAAACACTAGCTAACGAAATCCATGAAGGAATGTCCACCTTTGATGTTGATAAGCTTGGTGAAGAAGTGATTCGCAGCTTTGGCTGCGAACCAAACTTCAAGGGCTTATATGGATTTCCAGGAAGTGTTTGTGTTTCTGTAAATGATGAAGTAGTCCATGGGATTCCTTCGAAAGACCGCATTTTAGTAAATGGGGATATAGTAAGCTTAGACACAGGTGTTTTATACAAGGGTTATCATTCAGATGCCGCAAGAACTGTGGGTGTAGGTGAAATCTCTGAGAATGCAAAGCTTCTTATTGAAAGGACCAGACAATCCTTTTTCCAGGGAATGAAATTTGCAACTGCAGGAAAATACCTATATGAAATATCAGGGGCAATTGGTGATTACGCTGAAAGCTTTGGGTATGGTGTTGTCAGAGATTTAGTTGGTCATGGCATTGGCACTAGTCTCCATGAACCGCCTGAAATTCCAAATTTCAGACGTAGATTCAGAAAAGGTCCAAAGCTTGAAAAGGGAATGACCCTTGCCATTGAGCCTATGATAAATGAAGGCGGTGCTGATGTGGCATGGATGGATGATGAGTGGACTGTAGTAACAATGGATGAATCACTTTCAGCCCATTATGAAAATACGATAGTTATTACAGATGGTGCTCCTGAGATATTGACACTTACCCCAACAGAATTGAAAAATCCGGAGGGAAACAAATGGATTTAGTTCTTGCAATGTCGAAGGCTGGACATGACAAAAAAGATATATATGTAGTCATTAGAGAGGATGATGAGTACTGTTATCTTGTAAATGGTAAAACCAAGACATTGGCAAAGCCAAAAAAGAAAAAGAAAATACATTTACAGCTAATAAAAAAATTACCATCTAATGTTTTAAGTGAAGTAAATGACATAAACACATTAGATGATGTGGCAATCAAAAGAATTCTTAAAAGTTATAATAGGAGGAACGAAGATGTCTAAGTCAGATGTTATAGAGGTAGAGGGAGTTGTTGTTGAAAAGCTTCCTAATGCGATGTTTAAAGTAGAGCTTGAAAATGGTCATCAGATTCTTGCTCATATAAGTGGTAAATTAAGACAGAATTATATTCGTATTTTACCAGGTGATAAAGTTACTATCGAAATGAGTCCATATGATCTTTCAAAGGGAAGAATAATTTGGAGAGATAAATAAAAAAAGTGTTGACATAAATATATACGGCCGCTATACTATTAAGCGGACGTTTTTGATGTCCAATTTATAGATTGACCACAACCTTTGAATAAAAGGGCATGGAAAGGAGGAAAATCGTGA
>CAMNPQ010000227.1 GCA_946548305.1 uncultured Pseudobutyrivibrio sp. | reverse complement strand
GATGTTTTACCGTGGTCAACGTGACCCATTACGCACACAACAGGTGGACGTGATGGGAAGTTTGATGTGTCTTCTTCCTCTTCCTTAAGAAGCTCTGCAATCACATCTACCTTTTCCTCTTCCTCACAGATACAGTTAAACTCAAGAGCGATTTCTGAAGCCTCTTCAAAATCGACCTCCTGATTAATAGTAACCATCTTGCCCTTCATGAATAATGTCTTAACAACTGCAGATGACTGAACCTTCATCTTGTCAGCTAAATCCTTGATAGTGATTCTCTCTGGAAGAGTAATTGTAAGAACCTCATTCATATCACGCTCTGGTGCCTTTGGTGCATTGTTCTTTTTCTTCTTGCCACCGTTCTTCTCAAGGTTAATGAAGTTCTCCTGCTTCTTGCCACCTAAATTGTTGTTGTCACGGTTGTTTTTCTTTTTCTTGTCGTCACGACGTCCACCCTTTGAATTTGATGATGGAGCCATGTCTGGTGCAGGTGCAGCCTGAGACTGTCTGCTGTTTTTAGATGCAGACTGGCGATTGTCATTTCTGTCATTCTTTCTATCGTTTCTGTCGTTTCTGTCTCTTCTTGGCTGACGGTCTGATTTATCCTGACGCTCACCTTTGTTTTCAGGGCGATCCTGACGTGCTGGACGCTCTGTTCTATCAGTGCGCTCTGGCTTAGCAGCATTTTTTGTCTCTGCTACTGGCTCTTCAACAGGTTTCTTTTTTGAAACAAATTCTGTGTCTGTAGACTGAACAGATGCTCTCTGAGATGGGCGAACACCATCTGCAAAAGTACGAGGTCTGATTGGTCCTCTAGGCTGTACTGGTGCTTGTTGTTTCTTGTTTGGAGACTCTTTTTTCTCCCCTTTGTCAGCACGACTGCCCTCTGAAGAGCTGCGTCTTTTTCTGTCATCAGTGCCACGGGTCACTACGAAAACATTCTTCTTTTTCTTTATAGGATTTCCGTCTTTATCCACTGGACGTGGCTTCTTTACCTTTGGTGCTTCCGTTTTAGAAAATGCCTTGCGGATTTTCTCAGCCATATCATCTTCCACACCACTCATTGCTTTTGCTTCTATACCATTTGAACTAAGAAAAGCAATAATATCCTTGCTTTCCTTTTCAAGTTCTTTTGCTAATTCATGTACCTTGATTTTTGCCATCTAATATCCTCCTAAACTACACGTGTTGTATCTTATCTAGAATACTTAAGGATAGATTTTCGTCGCACACTACGATAGATGCCCGATATTCTTTTCCAATTGCATGTCCTAAAGACTCTTTAGTTCCGTATTCTATGTAATTTACATCATAGAAATTACAAGAATTAGAAAATGATTTCTTTGTACCATCGGAAGCATCACCAGCAATAATGCAAAGACATCCGCTGCCATCTTTTATGGCTTGCTCACAGGCAAATTCACCGCTAACTAAAGCCCCTGCTTTCATTGCTATACTTATCATATTAAGTGCTTTATCTGTCATTCTCCAACTCCATATATAAACTATCAAGTACCTCATTAGGGATTGCCTGCTTCAAAGAACGATTGAAGGCTTTTTTCTTTATTGCCATATCTATGCATTCTTTATTTTTGCAGACATAAGCTCCTCGTCCTTGCATTTTATATGTATTGTCCAAGCAAATACCATTTTCTGATTTTACAATCCGAAACAGTCTGTTTTTTTCAAACATATTGTTGCAGGAAACGCATTTCCTAAGAGGTATTCTTTTGTCTTGCATTACTCTTCCTCTGATGACTCTAGAGCTTCTGAATCCTCTTCATACTCTTCATCTGAATATTCTTCATCGGAATATTCCTCCTCTGAGTATTCTTCATTTTCCTCATCATAGTACTCATCATCATCATAGTACTCGTCATCATCATAATCTTCTTCATAATCAAGGAAATCTCCAGCTTCCTTAGCCTGAGTCTCACTCTTGATATCAATTTTGAAGCCTGTAAGACGAGCTGCCAATCTGGCATTCTGTCCTTCCTTACCAATTGCAAGTGAAAGCTGATAATCAGGAACAACAACCCTTGCGCTTTTTTCATCAGCATCTGCCACAACTGCAACAACCTTTGCTGGTGAAAGAGCATTTTCAATAAGGTAAGCAGGGTTATCATCCCATTCTACGATATCAATTTTTTCTCCACGAAGTTCATTAACAATAGCATTGACACGAGCACCGTTTTGTCCAACGCAAGCACCTACTGGATCAACATCCTCATCCTTTGACCATACTGCAATCTTTGTACGGCTACCTGCCTCACGGGAAATGGATTTGATTTCAACAATGCCATCACGTACTTCTGTAACCTCTTCCTCGAAAAGCTTTTTAACAAGCTCTGGATGAGTACGAGAAACTAAAATACGAGGTCCTTTGTTGGAAGTCTTTACCTCTACGATATATACTTTAATACGGTCCTGAGGCTGATAGTACTCGCCCTTAACCTGCTCTGATTCTGAAAGAAAGCCTTCAAGCTTTCCAAGATTTACATGGATATTGTTTCCAGAAAAACGTGTAACAACGCCAGTAACTACCTTGTGCTGAAGCTCATAGTACTCCTCGTATAGTACCTTTCTTTCCTCTTCTCTGATTTTCTGAGTGATAGTATTTTTAGCTGCTGTAGCTGCGATTCTACCGAAGTCCTTTGATTTAACTTCTACACGAACCACATCACCTACCTGATATTTGCCATCAATGTTTTGAGCATCAATTAAAGAAATCTCTTCAACAGAATCCTTTACATCCTCTACAACTGTCTTTGAAAGGTAAACATGATACTCACCTGTAGTTCTGTCGATTTCAACAGATGCATTATCTGCCTTTCCGTAATTGTTTTTGCAGGCAATCAGAAGTGAATTTTCGATAGTTTCGATTAATACTTCAACCTCTATGTTCTTTTCTTTGGCAAGGTCTGTGAGAGCTTCCCAAAAATCGTTTGTATTAGCTGCCATTATTTCCTCCTATTTTTTAAAAATCTATTGTTAGTTTGATTTGTGCAACATCTGATCTATTAAAAACTTCTGTACCATCATCAAATTCGATGGTGACTGTATCCTTATCAAAAGCTTTTAGAGTGCCTGTAAATTCCTTTGAACCATTTACAGGTTTGTAGGTTTTTATATCTACATCCTCTCCAATTGACTTTTCAAGGTGCTTATCCTTTTTTAAAACTCTGCCAAGACCTGGTGAACTGACTTCGAATATATAGCCATCGTTTCCACCAATATCTGGCTCTGCATCAAGCAAATCATTCATGCGACGACTTACTTCTACGCAGTCATCAATTGTGATTCCACCTTCCTTGTCGATATAGGCTCTCAGATAATAATCCGCTCCCTCTTTGACATATTCCACGTCATAGAGTTCAAAGCCCATTTCTTCAAGAATAGGAGTAATCAATTCTTCCGTACGTTTTTCGTAATCGGTGTGTTTTGACATAAATGCCTCCTTATTCAGTTTTGATGTATTAAAAAGCATAAACAAAGAGAGAGCAAAACTGCTCTCTCTTAAGTCGCTCTCTTCAATAACAATAATGATTATATCAGAATTATTTGATTTTTCAAGCTTTTTCAGATAATTAGTGGTGGAAAAGGCGTAGTCCTGTGAATGCCATAACCATGCCGTATTTATCACAGGTTTCAATAACATCATTATCTCTAATAGAGCCGCCTGGCTGTGCCACATACTTAACACCAGATTTGTATGCTCTATCGATAT
>CAMNPQ010000226.1 GCA_946548305.1 uncultured Pseudobutyrivibrio sp. | reverse complement strand
TTTTTCTGACTGTCCCACACATATTTTCCAAGTGCCTGATAGGCAAAAGCATATCCCTTGGTAATCACAGCCATTTCTGTTGCGACTTTCTCCGACACACCTATTGTTTTCATATAATCTGCTCGAATAGTTGTTATATTTAGAGGTTGCATCTCATATTTTGTGGCTCTAAGAAAAAAAGTGACTCCATCAGTATTTTCAAGTGCTTCAATATCCTCATATAGTCCTGCTACCACTACATATATTGGCAAATCTTCTCTTATCAATATTTGAAATTCTTGAATAAAATTTATTATCTCTGGAGTCTTTCTTGCCTCATCTATGGTAACTAATACTCTTTTGTTATTTTTTTGAAGTTCCCTTAAAATTGTTTTCAGCGCAAAATCTATGCTAGCAACTGGACTTTTTTTCTCGATATTTAGACCTATTCCAAATGCAGAAAGATTAAGATTGGCATCAACAAATGCTGTTATAAACGGAATCTGACTATACAATTCAGCCACCAAATCCTTCACAATATCAGCATTTGATTTAGCGCCAATAACAATCCAATCATCATTTTCTCTTATTCTTCGCTCAATAGAAGTAAGTGTAACAGTTTTACCTGTTCCACGAATACCCGTCAACTTAAATGCCTGTTCCTCTACTATATCACTCTCTAAATTTTCAACAATACTATCAATAAGATAATCCCTACTGATGTACTGATTTGGAATACGCCCAAAATTTATTACATAAGGATTCTTTACTGCCAAAGTTATCACCTACCAATCAATATAATTCTCTAGAGTTAATATAATCTAATATAATATATATATATCTATATAATACAATATAATTAACGTTAAGGTAATATAATTTTTATGACTTCTTGCTGACTTAACAATGAAATTGACAGCAAGAATCCTGATAGGTTTTTTGAAAGCTTCAGGACAGCCTGAAGCTTTCTTTTTATTTTACAACTTTGCTGTTTATCTTTATAATATGATGATAAAAGAGTCAAAAGATCAAAATGAGTTTTAACTTGTTAAAATCTCATTTTGACTCTCATATATAATATTAGAAATCTTGAGGTGAAGGACATGAATTTTCCAAAGGATCCAGTGATGCTGTTATCTGTGGTAAACACAGCCCTCAGGGATTATTACAGCAGTTTTGAGGCACTGGTAGAAGACAATGAGGTGGATGGTGACGCTATCATTGAAAAATTGAATATGATAGATTATCACTACGATCCAGAGAAAAACAAATTTAGGTAGAATATTATGAAAAAATTTATTGCGGTAGTTTTAAAAACGATTTTAGTGCTTGTTATTATTGGCGCAGGAGCATGGTATGCATTTGGTGAAAGCGGTCCATTAAACGAAGATGCCAAGGACTTTGCTAAGGCGCAAGGGCTTGAAGATGAGCTGGGGTGGCTCATAGGTGAAGGCAAGACTGTGGAAGCTGCTGATGATGAAGCAGTGGAAAAGGCAGTCAGCCAAGAAACTGTGGAGGCTGCTGAAACAGCACCTGCACCAGAGGATTTGCGCACAAATATTGTGTTCACTGGTGATGTGGAGCTGAGCGAATATGTCCAGTCTGCCTATAATGCAGGGGGGATAAATAGTGTGGTATCTGATGAAATTTTATCCCTTTTGAATGATGCTACATTTACTATGATAAACAACGAATTCTGTTTTTCTGAGCGAGGTGAAAAAGCTCCAGACAAGCAGTACACCTTTAGAGTAAATCCTAGCTATGTAAGTATTTTAAATGAGCTTGGAGTGGATATTGCAGGTCTTGCCAATAATCATGTGTTGGATTTCGGGCATGATGCTTTAACAGACACCTTCACTACCTTAGAAGGTGCGAAAATAGACTACACTGGGGCAGGAAACAGTTTAGAAGAGGCAAGCAAGCTTATCATAAAAACAGATGCTGCTGGTCGCACCTATGGATTTTTGGCTGCAAGCCATGTTATTCCTGTGGCAAGCTGGAATGTGTTGAATTCTCAGCCAGGGGAGTTTTGCTTTTATGATGAAACTGATTTGATAAATGCTATCACCCAGGCTGACAGCCAGGTGGATTACCTGTTTGTGATGGTGCATTGGGGCACTGAACACACCACAGAACTAACAGAATATCAGCCAAATCAAGGTCATAAAATGATAGATGCCGGTGCTGATGCGGTAATAGGAATGCACAGCCACTGTCTCCAACCTGTAGAAATGTACAATGGCAAACCGATTTTTTATAGCCTCGGCAATTTTATTTTCAACCAGAATATTAAATCTGGTGGTGGCGGAGCAGTGGAGTTTGCAATTGATGAAAATGACAATGTGAGCTATAGAATCATCCCAATAACAGCTTCTGGTGCATGCACATCCGAGGATGCAGCAGGATATAGCTATGTGGAGAGCATTTCTAGTAATGTGGCAGTGGATGAGAATGGTGTTATTAGTGAGAAGTAGTATAAATGGAATCGGTTAAGAACTTTGTTAAAAATGAAATAGTATTAGTAGTAGCTTTTGTTTTGGCACTGGTATCAGCTTTTTTTGTTGCCCCTGATTTACAGTATATTAGCTACATTGATTTTAGAACACTGAGTATTTTACTTGCACTGATGATTACGATGGCAGGATTGCAGCGTCTATCTGTGTTCAGGCAGATAGGAGAGCTGTTAGTGGCCAAGATGAGTTCAATTAGAGGAGTTGTGCTGGCACTTATAGCACTTTGCTTTTTCTCTGCGATGTTTATCACAAATGATGTGGCACTATTAACATTCGTACCATTTTCCATTGTAACCCTATCAATTTCTAATCGTAGGGATTTATACATAATTGTAATAGTTCTGGAAACTATCGCGGCGAATCTTGGAAGTATGCTCACACCCCTGGGAAATCCACAAAATCTTTATCTGTATTCCCTTGGGGGCATGAGCCTTGGAGCGTTTATAAAGCTAATGCTGCCATATAGCGTGGTATCTTTTCTTTTGCTGGTTATCTGCGGCTTCATTTTAGTGAAGGCAGCCCCTGTAACTTTGCAGGAAAAACACAGGTATGAACGTACAAAGCGTGACAGGTACATGATTTACATGTATATATTTACGTTTTTAGTTTCTATACTTGTGGTGGCAAGAGCTTTAGACTATAGAATTGGTCTTGGCATAGTGATAGTACTTACCTTTGTTTTTGACAGAAGAGTTTTCAAAAAGCCAGATTATTCGTTGCTGCTTACCTTTATTTTTCTATTTATTTTTATTGGAAATATCAAGCGGATTCCAGAGCTTAGCTTAGCACTAAACAGTCTTGTAAAGGTAAATGAAGTGGGGGTTTCTATATTGCTTAGCCAGGTTATAAGCAATGTGCCTACGGCAATACTCTGCTCGGGCTTCACAGACCAGATTGATAAGCTTATTATCGGCACGAACCTGGGCGGTCTTGGCACATTGATTGCATCAATGGCCAGCCTGATATCCTTCAAACAGTACAGCTATATTGATGGCGCAGACAAGAAGAAATATATCGGAGTATTCACGGTAGCAAATATAGCCTTTCTTGCTGTTATGTGGGTGATGTATCTGGCGTAGAGTGGTGAAAGTAGACTAGAACAGCTGATGTAACACGATTGGGTTACATCAGCTGTTCTTTTTGTGAGTTATTATATCCTCTATGTTACAATTATTACAAAAAACCTATGACTTCTTGTGGGCTACTTAAGGAAAAAGCCCACAAGAACTTGGCTTTGCC
>CAMNPQ010000225.1 GCA_946548305.1 uncultured Pseudobutyrivibrio sp. | reverse complement strand
ATATTCTTCATAATGATAAAAATCATAATTTAGAGCAAAATATACATTGCCACTATTTTCATCAGTATTTCCTATAGAAATAATGGTTGCATATTCATTTGCATCATAAATTGTATATGTGGCTGATTCTTCATTTAATCCATAATCTGCTGGACTATCAGTATTAAATGAATCAATAAATTTTACATCCGTAAGATAATTTAGTATGTTGTCGATTCGTTTTTCATTAATATCTATACTTTCATCATCAACATATTTCCAGTTTTTTCCATTCTTTTTAAAATCCAAAACGATTCCATTTGAATCTGTCATGGAAAAACTATAAACCTCATCCTTAGGGATGTAAAAAATTCTTTCGCCCTCATCTTCTACAGCACTTTCTTCGTCAAGAATCTCAGCATGAGACAATTCTTCGTCAGCCTCATCCTGGGCAGATTCCTCTACTGAAGATATAGAATCATTGTTCTTATCCTTTGCTTTCTTACTGTTCTTTCCTGTGTCATGAGGCACTAAAACAACAAGTGAAAGGGCTAATACTAGAATTACAATAACAACTATAGCTTTAAAAACCTTACTGTTAATAAAATCTTTCATGTTTACCTATAGATAATATCATCTCTTCCAGGACCATTAGAAACCATTGTGATAGGAAATCCAATTTCCTTCTCAATGAATTCTATATATTTACGGCAATTTTCTGGCAAGTCCTCATATTTTTTAATTCCTCTGATATCTGTTTTCCATCCAGGAAGTGTCTTAAGCACAGGCTTTGCCTTTTCCAGCTTAGATGTAACAGGGAAATCAGTTGTAACTTCCCCATCAATTTCATAACCAACACAAACAGGTATTTCATCAAGGTAACCAAGTACATCTACAACTGTAAATGCCACATCAGTAGTACCCTGCATTCTGCATCCATATTTAGATGCTACACAGTCAAACCAACCCATACGACGAGGACGTCCTGTTGTAGCTCCGAATTCACCGCCATCACCGCCACGGCGTCTAAGCTCATCAGCTTCATCACCAAATATTTCTGAGACAAATGCGCCGGCACCTACAGCTGACGAGTATGCCTTACAAACAGTAACCACCTGCTTTAACTCCTGAGCTGGAATACCTGCACCAATACATCCGTATGGAGCAAGTGTAGATGATGATGTAACCATAGGATAAATACCATGGTCAGGGTCTTTTAATGTACCAAGCTGTCCCTCTAAAAGAATTGTTTTATTTTCTTTAATTGCATTCCATAAATAAGCAGATGTGTCGCATACATATGGAGCTATCATATCACGATATTCGTGAAGTGTTTCAAGCAGACCCTCTGGTGTAAGAAGTGGTTTGTGATATAAATGCTCTAAAAGAACATTCTTTTGGTCACAAGTGCGAACAACCTTTTCCTTTAACAAATCTTCATCAAATAATTCCTGAACCTGATATCCGATTTTTGCATACTTATCAGAATAAAAAGGTGCAATACCACTTTTTGTAGAGCCAAAGGATGCTTTTCCAAGTCGCTCTTCCTCATATTGATCAAAAAGGATATGATATGGCATAACAATCTGGGCTCTGTCAGATACAAGAATATGAGGTGCTGGAACTCCCTTTTCCTCAATTGACTTAATCTCATTGATAAGTACAGGAATATTAAGTGCAACACCATTTCCAATAATACTTGTAGTGTGATTATAAAAAACTCCAGAAGGCAATGTGTGAAGAGCAAATTTACCATAATTATTTACTATGGTATGTCCTGCATTGGCTCCACCCTGAAAACGGACAATAATATCCGCATCTGCTGCCATCATGTCAGTAATTTTGCCCTTACCTTCGTCGCCCCAATTGGCACCTACAACTGCTTTTACCATAACAATCCTCCTAAAACAATATTTAATTTATTTCAATCAATTTCTTAGTCACTGTACAGGCTAAAGCACCTGGTCCAATGTGACATGAAACTGAAAGTGATAACGGATCAATCCAGATTTCCTTGACTGGGAAATCTTCCAGCAATTCTTCTCTAAATTTCTCTGCCGCTTCCTGATTTTGAGTATGTGCAATAGATATAACCACATCGTCAATATTATCTGTCTTGATGACGTTTTTAATATCCTTCTTTAAGGCATCTATCATAATCTGCTTAGCCTGCTTCATAGTACGAGCCATTGAATACTTATCAAGCTTTTCACCGTAAATAGATAGCACAGGCTTAATCTTTAATAATGAGCCTATAGCAGCCACAGCTGGTGTAAGTCTTCCACCCTTTTTCAAATACTCAAGGGTATCAACAGTGATATAAATTGTTGACAGAGACTTGATTTCCATAAGTGCATCACAAATTTCCTTTGCGCTTTTTCCCATGTCTGCAAGCTTTTTTGCTTCTAATGCTGAAAGTTTTTGTGTAACAGAAATACGCTGATTGTCTACAACTACAATCCTGCCATCAAAATCCTCTGCAAGCATCTTTGCAGTAGCCATTGAAGATGAAAGTCCTGAAGACATAGGAATATAGACTATCTCGTCATAATCCTCTAACAGCTTTGTCCATAAATCCATGAGATTTCCTGCAATAGGCATAGATGTGGTAATCTCTCCACCCTTTGTCAGTTTTTCATAGAATTCATCCTGTGTTAAATCTATATCCTCGTAATAAAGATTTCCATCAATATAAAAAGGCATTGGCACAACGAAGATTCCAAGCTCCTTAGAATCCGCCTGTGTAATGCCACTATTGCTATCTGTAAGTATTGCAACTTTGCTCATAAAACACCTCAAAATTTTTTGGCTAATAAAATAAAAGCACCGCTGATTATATTAACATAATCAAACTAAAATTTAAATAGACATTCTGTCTATCCTAATAATAAAAATAAGCTCCTTCCCCAATAAATTGGGTCAGGAGCTTTATTTTATTATTATAGAATGTCTATTTTATTTTAGTACATTCCACCCATTCCTGCACCAGCGGCTGCAGCAGCTGCGGCATCAGCAGCAGGATCCTTGATGTCTGCTACAACTGACTCTGTTGTAAGAAGTGTAGATGCAACAGATGCAGCGTTCTGAAGAGCTGTACGTGTAACCTTTACTGGGTCAAGAATTCCAGCCTTAACCATGTTTACATACTCCTCATTGTAAGCATCAAATCCAACACCATCCTCAGACTCACGAACCTTATTAATAATTACAGAGCCTTCAAGACCTGCATTTGCAGCAATATAGAAAAGTGGAGCTTCAAGTGCTTTAACAATAACATTTGCACCTGTCTTCTCATCACCTGAAAGTGTCTCAGCAAGTTCAGCAACCTTCTTCTGAACGTGGATGTAAGCACTTCCACCACCTGCGATAATACCTTCTTCAACAGCTGCGCGAGTAGCATTTAAAGCATCTTCCATACGAAGCTTAGCTTCCTTCATCTCTGTCTCAGTAGCTGCACCTACACGGATAACTGCAACACCACCTGCAAGCTTAGCAAGTCTTTCCTGAAGCTTTTCTTTATCAAATTCAGATGTTGTCTCATCTATCTGACCACGAATCTGTGAAACACGTGATTCGATTGCAGCCTTGTCACCAAGACCATCAACAATAACTGTGTTCTCTTTATTTACCTTAACGCTCTTTGCACGACCAAGCTGTTCCAATGTAGTATCCTTAAGCTCTAAGCCTACTTCCTCTGAAATAACCTGTCCGCCTGTAAGGATTGCGATATCCTGAAGCATTTCCTTACGTCTGTCACCATATCCTG
>CAMNPQ010000224.1 GCA_946548305.1 uncultured Pseudobutyrivibrio sp. | reverse complement strand
GCTGGTAATTATCAAGCTCTGAGTATTACAAAACGAGACGTATCAGTCGAGTGTGTAATACTCAGGCTTGAGAATGTAACCAGCGTAGATATAAAAGGAGGATATAGTATGATTTCAAGATTGATTAAACAAATTACAGAGAAGAACGCCCCTATAGTGGTAGGCTTAGACCCTACCATGAAATTGATGCCAAAGACTTTGGTGGAAAAACACATATCTGAAATGGGTCAGACTCTAGAGGCAGTTGGCGAGGCAATGTTTGACTATAACAGGCAGATTATGGATGCTACCGCAGATTTGATTCCAGCTGTAAAGCCACAGATTGCCATGTACGAAAGCTACGGCATTCCAGGCATGATTGCATATAAAAAGACAGTTGATTACGCTAAGGAGCTTGGCCTTGTGGTTATAGCAGATATCAAGCGTGGAGATATCGGTTCAACATCTACAGCTTATGCACTGGGTCACTTGGGTTCTGTGCAGGTGGGAGATTATAAGTATCAGGGCTTTGATGCAGATATGGCAACAGTTAACCCATATCTTGGTACTGATGGTGTAAAGCCTTTCGTAGATGTATGTAACGAAGAGGATAAGGGAATCTTCGTACTTTGCAAAACATCTAATCCTTCATCTGGCGAGTTCCAGGATAGATTAATCGATGGCAGACCATTGTACGAACACATGGCTGAAAAGATTGAAGAGTGGGGCTCAGCTTCTATGGACGGCGACTACTCTAACGTAGGTGCAGTTGTAGGTGCTACATACCCAGAAATGGGGGCAAAGCTCCGTAAGCTTATGCCTCACACATATATCCTCGTGCCAGGCTACGGCGCACAGGGAGGCAAGGGAGCCGATCTTGTAAACTTCTTCAATGAGGATGGTCTTGGAGCTATCGTAAATTCCAGCCGCGGTATCATCGCAGCATACCAGCAGGAGAAATACGCTAAATACGGAGAGGCAAATTTTGCTGAAGCCAGCCGCGCAGCAGTAGAGGATATGCTTGCGGACATCCGTGGCGCACTAGCATAAAAGGCTTCCCCCTTTGGGTTGCTAGGCTCCAGTGGAGCCTGTTTAGCAACGACCGAGCCGGGAGGCGAGACAAGCTGTCACCGAAGGTGACTGATGAGGGGTAAAAACTAAAAGGAGTCAAATAAATGAAAGTTAAAGAAACCGCTAAAATAGTTTCAGCCGCAAACCTAGCCGAAGGCATCTACAGCCTAGTCCTTAAAACAGCTGCCAGCCAATACGCCATCCCTGGCCAATTCATCAACATCTTTTCAAACGATGGAAGCAAGCTGTTGCCACGTCCAATCAGCATCTGTGAGATTGATAAGGCACAGGGGACACTTAGAGTGGTTTATCGCATGGCAGGCAAGGGAACTAAGGAGTTTTCCAAGCTGGGCAATCAGGATACAGTAGAGATTTTAGGACCACTGGGAAATGGTTTTCCTCTTGAGTCAGGCAAAGCCATCGTAGTAGGTGGCGGCATTGGAGTACCACCTATGCTGGAACTTACAAAGCAGCTGCCTGGCGATGTGACTGCAGTGTTAGGCTATCGCACAGATGATTTATTCCTTGCCGATGATTTTATTGATGCAGCAGGTGAGGTGATTTTTGCCACTGATGATGGAACAGTGGGTGTCCATGGAACAGTTGTGGATGCCATGAAGGAGAATGATTTAAAGGCTGATGTTATATATGCCTGTGGTCCAAAGCCTATGTTAAGGGGAGTGGCTGAGTATGCAGCTTCTATATCAGCAAAATGCTATGTTTCCATGGAGGAGCGCATGGCATGTGGAGTAGGTGCATGTCTGGGCTGTGTATGTGAATCCACTGAGGTGGATGACCATAGTCATGTGAAAAACAAAAGAGTATGTAAGGATGGACCTGTTTTTTTGTCAACGGAGGTAGTCTTATAATGAATACAAAGGTTTCAATTGCAGGAGTAGAATTCCAAAACCCTATCATGGAGGCATCTGGCACCTTTGGTTCAGGTATGGAATACTCTGAGTTCGTAGATTTAAATAAGCTGGGGGCTGTCGTTACGAAGGGTGTGGCAAATGTGCCATGGCAGGGAAATCCTACACCCCGCATTGCAGAGGTAAGCTCTGGGATGCTAAATGCCATTGGTTTGCAAAACCCTGGCGTGGAGGTTTTTTGTGAGAGAGATTTAAAGTTTTTGGAAAGCTTTAAAGATACTCGTGTTCTGGTTAATGTTTGTGGACATTCAGCCGAAGAATATATTGAGGTGGTTGATAGATTGGTATCAGAACCTAGAGTAGATATGCTGGAGATAAACATCTCTTGCCCTAATGTAAAGGAAGGAGGGATTGCTTTTGGACAGGATCCAAAGGCAGTGGAGGATATCACTCGACTGGTTAAAAAGCATGCCAAACAGCCGATTGTAATGAAGCTTTCTCCAAATGTTACAGACATCAAGGTAATGGCAAAGGCCGCTGAGGCAGGAGGAGCAGATGCGATTTCGCTTATTAACACTCTTACAGGCATGAAAATCGATGTTGAACGTCAAAATTTTGTTCTTTCAAACAAGACCGGTGGTATGTCAGGTCCAGCAGTTCATCCAATAGCAGTTAGAATGGTTTACGAATGTGCAAACACTGTTAGCATTCCTATCATCGGAATGGGTGGCATCAGCACATGGGAAGACGCAGTGGAAATGATGCTGGCAGGTGCCACAGCTGTGTCCATTGGTACAGCAAACTTCTATAACCCTACAGCTACCACAGATATTTTGCAGGGCGTTATAGAATATATGGAAAGAAAAAATATTGATGACATCAATAGTATTGTTGGAATAGTGAAATAACTTTTTACTGTTCGCTAAAAATTCACACAATATACTCAGAAAATTCCGTGACACTTTCAACACGATTTGCTAAACTTTATTTACGTCCAACATTTGAAAGGAGGGGAGCTGATGAAGTTCAAAAAGATAGGTGAGGACAAGATTAGATGCGTCATCACAAAAGAAGAAATGGAATCCAGCGGCATGGAGCTTGGTGATTTCGTCAGTGACCAGGAAAAAACCCAGAGCTTTATTAGGGATATTTTGGCAGAAGCATGTGAGACTCTAGGTATTGAGACTCATGCTAAAGCATATAGTGTGCAAATGACAGTTATGCCACAGGGCGATGTCGCATTACTTATATCTCCAGATTCAAGCACAGGACTGGCTACAGCAATTGAGGAATTGAAAAAACACTTAACAGGTTTGCAGGAGACACTTTCTACTACGAAAGCCACATCTAACCTTGGCACTCCAAAGCCAGTGGCAGCTGGAACAGCAGATGTGCCAGTGCAGTCTGCCAAGAATATTGCAGATGATACAGATGAGGTGACATCTGATTACTTAGATACCCCACTATGGGCTATTCTTCCAGATTTGGATGCTGCTATCACTTTGTGCAAGCATCTTCCAAAATATGAGGGAATGCAAAGTGTGCTGTATCGCTATGGTGATGATTATTATATCAAGCTTAATTTTGAGCTTACACGTCGTCAGATATCAGCTGTAATTTTGGTACTTGCAGAGTTTGCAACCCAAATGTTTACAGAAAGCTTTGATGGTGCTTTCTTGCTAGAGCACGGAGATGTCATCTGTGACAACTGTGTAAATGTTTTATCACAGGTTTAATTAGAGTTTTATATATCCAAGAGCCGCTTGTGGTTCTTGGATATTTTTAGCTAACTTGAAATTGTAAATTCCAGTGAAATGGTAAATTCCACCGGTCTTTAAA
>CAMNPQ010000223.1 GCA_946548305.1 uncultured Pseudobutyrivibrio sp. | reverse complement strand
CTTTTTAACTTCTTCGTAGGAAAGATTGTCAGCCTTAACAAATGGTGCAAGGTATGTATCAAATGATGAGAATGCCTGAGCGCCAGCCCATTCGTTTTGCATGATACCAAGGAAGTTTACCATCTGGTTGCAAAGAACTGATAAATGCTTTGCAGGAGCAGATGTGATTTTTCCTGTGATTCCACCTAAGCCCTCCTGAATGAGCTGCTTTAGCGACCAACCTGCACAATAACCTGTAAGCATTGAAAGATCATGAATATGGATATCAGCATTGCGGTGAGCCTGTGCTATCTCCTCATCATAAATCTCTGAAAGCCAGTAATTAGCTGTGATTGCACCGGAATTTGAAAGGATAAGTCCACCAACTGAATATGTAACTGTGGAATTCTCCTTTACTCTCCAGTCCTCAACCTTAACATAGCTGTCTACAACATTCTTGTAGTCAAGAACTGTAGACTTCATGTTACGCATCTTTTCACGCTGTTTTCTATATAATATGTAAGCCTTTGCTACATCTGTGTAACCTGTCTGCTCAAGTACATTTTCTACAGAATCCTGAATGTCCTCGACTGTAATTTTTCCTTCCTTAATCTTTGACTGAAAATCTGCTGATACTCTAAGTGATAATAAACCGATTATATCATCATTATAAGCTTTGCCAGTAGCTTCGAATGCTTTTGCGATTGCATCGTTAATCTTCCCTAAATTAAACTCTGCGATTTCTCCATCTCTTTTTACAACATCAAACAACTTTTCTCACCAATTTTCCTTTCTCTAGTATCAAAATTCTGTCAAAAAAGGACTCCCCCTTCACCTTTTTGCTGTCGTCTTTAGTATGTCCGTCTAAGGTACTTTCGACTTGGTTATATGTTATCAAAATATAGGGTGTAATTCAACGGACAAAAACTAGATATTGTGTTTTTCGTCATTATTACCGAATTTTGAGTTTTTTATTTGATTAATTTCTAGGTAGATTTACGTTTCAACGTGTACCATATTTGGTGTTCTACATAAAATAAGACACACTACATATAGTGTGTCCATTTTCCAAAAATTATCTGGTTTGTAAAAATATCAGCTCTTTTTCCGCTGCCTCATCCCCAGGGTATTTTTCTAGATATTGTGTCAATACATCTCTGGCTTCTGAGTATCTATCCAGCTTTTCTAAGGCTGCAACCTGCCCCTTCAAAAGCTCTGGCATATTGTCTATTGATTCTAAAGTCAACCCGGCCTGATAATAATTTAAAGCATTTTCATAATTGCCATTTTCCATTTCAATGTCGCCTAGTGCTGCAAGTGCTCCGCTGGTGACGTT
This sequence comes from uncultured Pseudobutyrivibrio sp., assembly GCA_946548305.1. Classification (GTDB taxonomy): domain Bacteria; phylum Bacillota; class Clostridia; order Lachnospirales; family Lachnospiraceae; genus Pseudobutyrivibrio. The sequence goes on along the minus strand of CAMNPQ010000223.1, from coordinate 2,455 downwards.
TTCTGAAGTAGCATATTCTTCCAGCAGGCTCTGCGCTGTAGTGTAATCTCCCTCATCCTGGTAAAGCTTGGCAAGGTACAGCTTGGCTTCCATTATATCCTTATCCACAGCAGCCTGAAGATTTGTTCTCGCTTCGTCAGGCTGTCCCAGCATATAGTAAATTCTTCCTTTGTAATACAAGCCCTCTGGGGACTTGTCAGATATGTTTAATGCATCATTCAAATACACAAGACCTTGATCTGTGTAGCCTAACGCATCAAGATTTTCATATATTTCTATATATAATAGGTAATTCTTTTTATCTACGGCTATGGCAGCGTCATAATCTGTGATAGCTTCCCCTATTTCGCCTTCACCTGCATACAGGCTTCCCCTCAAAAAGTAAGCTTCATAATTATTACCGTCATATCGTATAAGATATGTGTAGGTCTTTATTGCGTCCTCAAAAGCCCCACTGGAGTTTTGAGCTGCTGCCTTATAATAGTTGATATCCAGTTCTAAATCAGTAACCTTGCCTATGGATTTTGCTAGAGCCTGATTAAATAAATCAATAGCCCCCTCGTAGTCTCCTGATTCCATAGCATCTATCCCTTCATCTCTAAGGGAAATCTCAGCCTCGTTATATTTTGTGCAACCTGTCAAAGATATTGCGGTATATATAGTTAAAATCAATGATATTATTCTTTTTCTCATAAGTTTTATTTTAACAAAGTAAGCTACTTTTGTGTAGAAAAATATTTTGATATAATAGTACGCAAAACATAACTTTTAACATTCATTATTAAGGAGACTGAAAATTTTGGATACACACCTGTTAGTCAGATTGATTATTCTTATAGTATTGCTCTTTCTTTCCGCATTTTTTTCATCAGCGGAAACAGCACTTACCACAGTAAATAAAATCAAATTAAAAACTATGGTAGATGAAGGAAACAAAAGAGCTGCTTTAGCACTGAAAGTATCAGAACGACCTAAAAAAATGCTTTCTGCCATATTAATAGGAAACAATATAGTAAACCTATCTGCTTCTTCCCTTGCGACAACTTTAGCAATTGATATTTTTGGCAGTGTAGGTACCGGTATCGCCACTGGTATACTCACACTATTGATATTGATATTTGGTGAAATCACTCCAAAGTCTTTGGCCACGCTGAATTCCACCACACTTAGTCTTCATTTTGCACCAATAATTAACGCTTTGATGTGGTTGCTTACTCCAGTGATAACTATTATAAATTTCCTTGCAGGTTTCATCATCAGGTTATTTGGCATAGATCCGGATTTCAAAGACGATACCATTACTGAGGAAGAAATCAGAACCATGGTAGATGCCAGTCACGAAAGTGGTGAAATCGAAGGGGATGAACGCACCATGATTCATAAGGTGTTTGATTTTTCTGATGCCTGCGCAAAAGAGGTTATGATTCCTCGAATAGATATGACAATGGTAGATGCCGATATATCATATCACGATTTAATTTCAGTTTTTAAAGAGGATATGTTCACCCGTATTCCTGTGTGTGAGCCTGATACTGAAAAAGTCATTGGTATTGTCAATATGAAGGATTTTCTTGGGCTTATTCCAACTGAGGATTTCAATGCCAGAGATTTTATCAGGGATGTGTATTTCACCTTTGAAATGAAAAATGTTTCAGATTTATTTGATGAAATGCGCAAGGAAGCAGTCACCGTGTCTATTGTATTAGACGAATATGGTGCATTAGCCGGCATGATTACTATGGAGGATTTGCTTGAGGAAATCGTAGGAGAAATCAGGGATGAATATGATGATGACGAGGAAGACCCTATCATCAAGTTAAGTGACAGAGAATACCAGGTGCTAGGCTCCATGAACCTGGAGGATTTGTGCGATATCATTCCTCTAGGCTTTACCAGTGAAGATTATGACACCATAGGCGGCTACATAGTTGGTGCCTTTGACCATTTCCCTAATGTTGGAGAAACCTACGTTTCAGAGAACGGTGCCATAATCAGAGTACTTTCCGTGGAGAAAAAACGAATTACCAAGCTTCGTATTAAATTGCCTTCTCAAAAAACTGATAAACAATCATAGAAATATTTACTATAAGACCCATTCCACCTGCAAACTGATAAAAGCTTTTTAATCTGGTTGCTGGTGACAGGGTCTTTTTTATTAGACCTTTTTCACTTGCAAGTTTTCCTTCATTTTGTTTTTTATATAAACTAGTACTTTCATATTCCAGAAGAATAAAAAGAATTACGCCAGTTGTATTTACAATAATAAAGATAAGTAGGCTAATTTCATTTTGCAGACTGTAAAGTAACGCCATATTTCCAGAGATAATCAACATTTTTTCGCATAAGACCTTTATATTGTTTTTTAAAACAACACCTTTAACCCTTTTTCTCATTTCTTCCATCATATAGAAGGAATGCTTTATTTTATGAATATCTTCCTTTGTGCCTGATTCTT
>CAMNPQ010000222.1 GCA_946548305.1 uncultured Pseudobutyrivibrio sp. | reverse complement strand
GCAAAGCAGGATTCTTGCTGACAATTTCATTGTTAAGTCAGCAAGAAGTCATTCTCAAAAAAAAATGATATTGGGAAACTTTTTTCTCAGAAAATTCACACTTTATTAAAATATATGAATTATACTTGAAAGTAACCTGCGATTGTAACAGGTAACAATATTTCCGAAAGGAGCTATACGATATGAAAAAGTTTACAAAAAAACTAGCTAGTGTGGCATTCTCCCTGGTACTGCTAGTCACAGCAGTCGTTGTCTCACCAGCCATCTCTTCTGAAGCTAAAACCACTACTTCAGTTGCCATTGGCGGAGTGGTTATTCAAGGCTCAGATGTTGTTGTAGCAACTTCTGGTGCTGCAACATCAGAGGACGGATTATACCATTTGATTGCCTCTGACCCAAATCAGGCAGCCCCTGTTGGTACAGATGTAGCTCAGGCAGCAGCTTCTGGTGCTGCTAATTTCACAGTACCACTTGCAAAGGATACTGCAAATTCTATGCTTTTCAAAAAGTTCACTGTTTGCGTTATGAGTGGTGGAGCTTTAACACCTGCTTCAAACAGCATGTATATCACCAATCCTGAGGCATGTGCTACTTATGCTCCTGCCAGAATGGATTTCGGTAAAAAAGGTGTTCTACCTGCACTTGAGAAAAATATCGCTGATTTAAATCAGCCAGCAGACTTAGGTGCAAAGCAGGTGAATTTAAATATTCCACTTTCTGTAATTTACGACCCAGGCAGACTTGCTGGATACGATTATTCAGTTAGAAAATACAATGCACTTGGTATGCAGGTAAATGTAATCGTACTTGCAGATGTAAATGCAGCACAGTTTATCAGCCCATATTCAGCTGATGGAATGGGCTTACATAACTACTATGGATTAAATGCAACTACCACAGATGGTGTAAATGCACTGGCTCAGGCTGCTTCATTCTTAGGAAAGCATTATGCAAACACTGGAAACGGTCAGGTTGACAACTTCATTATAGGAAATGAAGTAAATGCATGGTGGCTATGGAACTACATGAACTGCGGTTCAAATGATGTGTTCATGAATGAATATGCCAACGCATTCCGGCTTATGTACAATGGAATTAAGTCAGAAAATGCAACTGCAAATGTATACTGCTGTATCGATCATCAGTGGGCTCGTGCCGAAGCTTCTTACTATATTTCAGGAAAAGAATTTGTTACCAAATTCAACAATATAATGAAGAGTCAGGGAAATGTGGACTGGAGACTTGCTGTACATCCATATAATGCTCCACTTTATGCACCATGTGCATGGCAGACAGGTAAGAATGTATCCCACAGCCAGAATACACCATATGTTACTATGGCAAACATTGATGTACTCACTGATTTCATGTGCCAGTCAGACCTCCTATCACCTACAGGAGCTGTTAGAACTGTAAAATGCTCAGAGGTTGGTTACACCAGTGTTGATGGCGAACAGCTTCAGGCTGCATCACTTGTTTATGCTTATTTAGTTGCTGAAAATAATCAGTTTATTGATGGTCTTGTTGTTTCTAGAGAGATGGATCACATTGGTGATATTGCTCAAGGAATGGTATCAGGACTTTGCAATACAGATGCATCCCACAAGATGGGATATGATTTCTACAAAAATGCTGCCGACCCAAATTATATCGCTCAGGCGAGTGCAGCTGCAGGAGTAGATTTAACAACTCTCATCACACCAAGATAAAAGTTGATATTACAAAATGGGCTACAGTGAAAGTAGCCCATTTTTTTGTTGGCTTATGAATTGCCCTTTAACAGTGGACGAAGTGGCTTGTAGATTAGAATAGTAATAATTGCAGAAATAAGTCCCTTGACAAAGGTAAATGGAACATTGAAAAATAATAAACATTTTTCAATCGAATCAATTTTTGCAAATGGTACTAAAACCTGATAAGCATCTATGATTACTTCCTTTGGCATAAAATTGTAATACACAGGATATACAATATACAAATTGGAAGGGATGCTTATAATTCCCATGAAAAGTGCTCCAATGATTGCTCCTAGTATTGCATTCCCCTTTGACTTTTTACGCTTATAAATCAATCCTGCTGGAAGAACGAAGCTGGCTCCCAGGATAAAGTTTGATAATTCTCCTACACCACCAGTTTGAGTCATGGTTAAATGTAATAAATTCTTTATGAGACACACAATCACTCCCCACACTGGGCCTAATGCAAATGATGCCATGAGAGCTGGAAGCTCTGATAAATCCAGTTTGATAAAGGATGGCATAATTGGTACAGCTGTATCCAAAAACATAAGCACAAATGCCACTGCAGAAAGCATAGCTGTTACAGTCATCTTTCTTACATTCACCCTGCTACCTCCTAAATTTGTTACCCTACCTGTTGTTTCTAATGTACTCATAAGTACCTCCTAAAAATATAATATTTAGGAATCTCCAATGATACATGCGCATAAAAAATGCCCTGACAAAATCAGGGCACTAAACTACAATTATACGTTGCATCTTCTTCCATCCAGACTATACTGTCGGTACTGGAATCTCACCAGTTCAGCTAAAAAGCTCGCGGACTTTACCGCCGGTCAGGAATTGAAGGGATATCCTTCGCACCTTGCCCTGAAGACTTCCTATTTAATTGAGTACAATATACTATATTTCATAAAATATTACAAGTAAAAAATTTATTTGCCTTTGAAAGCTGAAAAAATATCTACATTAGCAGCCATCTTCTTTAGTTCTTTTAAATGCTCCTGCATGTATTTCTCCAGTTCCTTTGCCTCTATTTGAGCAAAGCCCGAATTCTTTAGCAGTTTACATTCAGGTATCTTTCCTTCTGCAACCCGCACTCCATCTGAAAAGGTGACAAATGCGTATTTTTCCCCTTTATCATTTACACAAATTGCAGATACAGACATGTTTAGTTCACCTGCATTTAGATTATCCATCCCAACCCCCACTTTTCCATTACTTAACAGCCTTTATTTCTTCCTCTAGCCAGTCTACTACTTCATCCAATCCCTCTCCTGTTTTTCCGCTTACGAAGAAAATTTTAGCATTAGGATTTAGTTTTAGTATTCTTTCTGTTACTTTTTCTTTACTAAAGTCAAAATAATCTAACGTATCGATTTTATTTATTAAAACCACATCACTTATTTCAAACATCAGTGGATATTTTAATGGTTTGTCATCCCCCTCTGGAACAGATAACAGCATTAGATTTTTGTTTGCTCCAACGTCAAATTCCGCTGGGCAAACCAGATTCCCGATATTCTCTAAAATGAGCATATCTAAGCCCTTGGTATCGTATTCCTTCAAGGCTCTGCTAGTCATATCTGCGTCAATATGGCACAAACCCATATTATTAATCTGGATAGACTGTACCCCTGTGGCATCTGCCACTCTTTGGGCATCTATGCTGGTTTCGATATCCACATCCATCTCGCCAATTTTGTATTTATCCTTCATTCTATTAATAATAGCAGACAAAGTGGTAGTTTTTCCCGAACCAGGACCCGACATTACATTTAGAAAAAATGTTTTCTGATCCTTCATTTGATTTCTGATAGCCTCTGCCGTTAATTCATTTTCAGCAAAGACACTTTCACCTATTTCTATTACTCTAACTTCACCCATTTATTTACACTCCTGATATAATCTAGACTCTTTTATTATTATAGCTTAATGGGGCTGGAATTTCATTAGAAAATAAGGGTATATAAAAAGCCGACGATAAATCGTCGGCGTAATAATCGGGGAGTGCGACCAAAGTTGCCCTTGGTCGCTGAGTTATGAAAAATTTGGTAT
>CAMNPQ010000221.1 GCA_946548305.1 uncultured Pseudobutyrivibrio sp. | reverse complement strand
TCTCGCTTAGATATTCATTACCATAATTATTATTAATAAATTCTTCTGCTGCTGCCTTAGCCTCATCAGATACTCTGGTGGAATCAGTTCTAAGATAGGTAATGAGACCTATTGTGCCATGCCCCTTGACACTTACACCTTCATACAGCTGCTGAGCAACGCTCATGGTTTTTTGAATTGAAAAATTTAAAGCCTTTGAAGCCTCCTGTTGCATGGTAGAGGTTGTGAAAGGAAGTGGAGCTTTCTTTTCTCTGGTGCCTCTTTTTATTGAAGCAATGGAATACTCTGCTCCTTTAAGCTCAGCCATGATTTTATCAAGACTCTTTTTATCGGAGATATCCTTTTTGCCTGTACTGTCTCCATAATATTTAGCTACGATAGGCTTTTTACCAACATTTGTATCCAAAAGCACATCCAATGTGTAGTATTCCTGTGGGATAAAGCCCTCAATTTCCTTTTCTCTATCACAAATAATACGAAGTGCAACAGACTGAACTCTGCCTGCTGAAAGCCCTCTTTTAACCTTTGCCCAAAGAAGTGGTGAAATTTTGTAGCCCACCATTCTATCAAGCATACGTCTTGCCTGCTGGGCATCAACCAAATCCATATCAATTTCCCTGGGATTTTTAAGGGAATTTTTTACCGCTGTTTTGGTTATTTCATTGAAGGTAATTCGATATACTTTTTTATCCTGCAAATTTAGTGCGTGAGTAAGATGCCATGAAATAGCTTCCCCCTCACGGTCGGGATCAGTTGCGAGATATATTTTATCTGCCTTTTTTACTTCTTTTCTAAGTGAAGCTAAAAGCTCTCCCTTTCCTCTAATAGTGATATATTTAGGCTCAAAATCATTTTCTGGATCAAAGCCAAGCTGGCTTTTAGGCATGTCCCTAACATGACCCTGGGATGCCATAACCTCATAATTACTACCTAAAAACTTCTTAATGGTATGCACCTTAGCTGGTGACTCAACTATAACTAGATTCTTTGCCATTTAAACTGCTCCTAAAATTCTAAATATAGAAATCGTTTCTCACTATACAACATTATTTTTTTGTTTTCAAGGAAAATTTCAACTATTGAAGAAACAATTTAATATATATGGTAAAAATCTAGTTACAAATCAAGCCGTTTTAGTGTAATTATTTTTGAAAACCTCTGTAATAAACCCGTTTCTTTCCAAGGAAAGTACGATAGATAATAATTTCAAATAATCCATTTTCGTTTCCTCTATAACAGTTGATATGCTTTTTGGATAATCATCAAACAGATTATATACTTCCATTTGTTCATTACTTAGTTTCACCTGCTTTTTAGATTCGCAATGCTTTGATATCTGCTTTTCTCCATATTCATCTAGCAATTCATTTATAAAAGTGTCTAAATCATAGATAACTCCTGCCCCCTGGGCTATCAGTTTATTAGCTCCAAAGCTAAGTGTATCAGACACCCTGCCAGGTGTTACATAAATATCCTTTCCCTGGTCTAAAGCAAAATCCGCGGTGATTAATGAGCCTGATTTTTCCCTGGCTTCTATCACAACCACCTTGTCAGACAAAGCTGAAACTATTCTGTTTCTCCTTGGAAAATTCATAGGAATCGGGCTTGTCCCCATCTGGTATTCTGAAATAATATTGCCACCTGATTTTACTATTTCTTCATATAATAATCTGTTTTCATGGGGATAAATCACATCACAACCACTGCCTAAAACTGCCACCGTTTTTCCAGAACCATCAAGACAGCCTCTGTGTCCATAAGCGTCAATACCTCTTGCCATACCACTTATAACCGTAAACCCGTTTTCTCCCAGCCTCTTTCCAAGCTCTAGAGCCATTCGCTTTCCGTATGCACTGCATCTTCTTGCCCCTACAATCGCAACACTTTTTCTAAAATCAGTTAATTTTCCCAAATAATAAAATCCATAGGGAATATCATAAATATTTCTAAGCTTTTCTGGATAAAGCTCATTTTCCATCGTGACAAAAGAAAAACCTGTTTTTATAAATTCCTCAAATTCCTGGCTTAGCTCATAATGCTTTCTTTTATTTATAAAAATTTCAACCTGTTTTTCATCTAAAAGTCTTGAATTTAGCAGTTCAGATTTCGTGGCATTGAAAATATTAAAGCTGTTATAAAAATAATCCACTAATTTAGCTTTTTTGCCATATGGCACATCCTCATTTTTCATTAGCCAATACTGGTATAATATTTCTTCCATCAAATTCCATCCTCCCAATACCTTTTATCAAGACCTCTAAAACACATGGCTTCCTGTAGATGAATCAGATTTATGTTTTCACTCATTTCCATATCAGCAATGGTTCTTGCCACCCTTAGAACCTTGTGATAGGTTCTGGCTGTGAGTGAATATTTTTCATACATATTCTCCATAAATCTATTCTCTTCTGGGTTAAGGAAACAAAATTTTTCTATCAGATTGCTTGGAATTTCGCTATTGAATTTAAAATCATAATTTTGAAATCTGGCTTTTTGAATATCCTGACACTTTATAACCCTTGCTCTAATATCACTAGAGCTTTCGTTTTCAGATTTTTTGACTATTTGCTTGTAATTTAAAGTGGGGGCTTCAACACATATATCAATCCTGTCTAGAAGTGGCTGAGATATTTTCGAAAGATATCTTTGAATTGATAGTCTGGTGCAATGACATCTGTTCAAATCAGGATAATAACCGCAGGAGCATGGATTCATAGCCGCAACTAACACAAAATTAGCCGGATATGTAAAACTCCCTAAGGCTCTTGATATGCACACAGATTTGTCCTCCATGGGCTGACGCAAAATTTCTATTGTGGATTTATTAAATTCCGTCAGCTCATCTAAAAATAATACCCCTCTATGGGCAAGGGATATCTCTCCTGGTCTGGGATTATGACCTCCACCCACAAGCCCTTGAGCAGAGACAGTGTGATGAGGACTTCTAAATGGTCTGTTTTTCATCAATCCATGTCTTTCGTCAAACATTCCACACACAGAATATATTTTTGATATTTCCAGCTGCTCATTTGAATCCATACTAGGCAAAATAGATGGTATGCATTTTGCTATCATGGATTTTCCCGCTCCAGGAGGACCTACCATAAGCATATTATGCATCCCACTAATAGCCACTTCACAAGCACGCCTTAAAGCCTGTTGTCCGTTTATCATAGAAAAATCATAGTCAGAGGAAACAGGTATTTCATCCAAACTTACTTTATCTTCTTCACCTTGAACAAAATTACCACCATTTAATAATTCTATAACCTCCGTAATATTTTCCACTCCTATAGTTATTATTCCCTCAACAAGCCTGGCTTCTAACAGATTTGCTTTTGGCACTATCATTATCTCTAATCCACTATTTTTCGCTTCACATACTTCTGACAGTATACCGTTAATGGGCTGTATTTTCCCATCTAGGCCTATTTCACCGCAAATGCATATAGAACTTAGCCTTTCACAATCAATGATGCCTATAGCTGATAAAATAGCTACAGCAATGGGTAAATCAAAACCTGCACCTGTCTTTTTTATGCTTGCTGGGGACAAATTTACAGTGATTCGCTTTATAGGAAGTGCATACCCCGCATTTTTCAAAGCAGAGCGCACCCTTTCCTTAGCTTCCTTCACCTCTGATGAAAGATATCCCACCATTTCAAAAATGGGCATACCTTCAGAAATATCTGCCTCAACAGATATCAGCTTAGAATCGATACCATAAATGGTAGCCGTATTTACAATACTATACAATTAAACTCCTTGGAAATTTATATTGAATGTAATTAGAAAAAAGAC
>CAMNPQ010000220.1 GCA_946548305.1 uncultured Pseudobutyrivibrio sp. | reverse complement strand
AGTACGAATTAATAGAATTGTAAAAACGTTTTTTCTAAAAATCCCCAGGGTTACATTTGGAGCCCTGGGGATTGCTTTATAGCAGAGTATAATAATTTCCTGGATGCTTTTTGCTTTCGTACATAGCAGCATCAATTTTTTTGTAAACGGTAGAATAGTTAAGGCTTTCCTTGGAATTGTAGAGCATTGCGCCTACACTTATATGCAATTTCCAATCGCTGATTTCATTCAAGTGAATGTGATTTATGCTTGTGAATAGTCGGCTAAGCACCAGTTTTGCTGTGTCCTGACTTTCAACTCCAAGGGCAAACACTGCAAATTCATCTCCACCTAATCTATAGACCACATCAGTATCTCTAAAGGTGGTGGTGAGACAATCTGCAAGGATAATGATTATTTCATCACCCTTGTCATGTCCATAGGTGTCATTTATATATTTGAAATTGTCTGCATCTAAAAGTAAAAACATTCCATTTCTGCCAGCTTCCATATATTCGTAGATGCGGGTTTCGCCACCGCCCCTGTTTAGAATGTGGGTCAGGGAATCGGTTTCTGCCATTTTTTTGAAGCTTTCCTGCTGGCGTTTGTCAGCATCGATGCATTGTATACTGGTGATTATTTTTGCTGGAGTACCGTCTGCCTCCCTGGCTACCACTATGTTTTCCATGCGGTTCCATTTATTATCATTGTCCAGATATTCATGGGAAATGGAATCCATGCTTGTCAGGCGTTTTTTGACACTGTCTATGTCCATAAACTGTAGCAACATATTACGAGAGGATTCAGCCGCCAGCATGGACACCAGTGTTTCATCAGCATTTCTTATTTTGCTGTCTTTGTTATTTCCAATGAAATGGTCATTAATCAGGCTGGATCTTAGGGATCTGGCTCTGTTGCTGCGAAAATCCAACAAGTCCATGGAGGTATAAATATCAGCAATGGCATCTATGTCTTCGTGAAGCTCATCCACCTCTTTTTGTTTGTGGTAGAAAATATAGAAAATGCCAAAGAATATTAAAAATACAATGATTAGCACAACAGAAGATAATATATAAATATATCTTATAGAGCCAAACACATCTCGCTCATTCAAAATCAATACAGAGTACCATTCATTGTTTATGTGGTCGCAAAAAACTAAATCTCTGCCGTATCTGGAATTTATAGTAAATATACCCTTTTCAATGGAAAAAATAGTATTTGTAAGCTCTTTTTGTGTTTCATTTCCATCAGTGAGATAGTTTATTCCCACTTCATCAGGATTGGAATGGGAGACGACCACTCCGCTTTTATCTATAACCATGGCGGCATCTACATCATTGTCAGCTGCCATTTTTTCTTCCAGGTTTTGGATACTGTCTAAAAAGATATCCATGGAGACAACGCTTTCTTTGTCCTCAAGAAGGAGACTTACGGACATCATCATTGTATTAGTTTGTAAATTGAGAAATGGTTTTACGAAGGCGATTTCTCCATCAGCCTCTTTAGCAGCGATGTACCAGGGTCTTTCTAAAGGATTGTAATCAGCTGGTGGAACCCATCCAGAGCCATCTAAATATTCACCGTTGCAGTATGCATATACTCCAGTTGAGTTGCTGGGAATTAATGTGGAGTACACTGCAGTTTCCTCTACCAGGTATTTATTTATTTCCTCATTGGAAATTCCCTTTTTTTGCATTTCTTCGATTTTGTTAGCTGTAAAAAGGACTGCATCTCCTGGTGCGCTGAGATAGAATTCTACATTTTTGGAAATCTCGATTGCATTATTATTCCACATGCTAATAAGATTATTTTTAGAAACCTGATATAGGGTATAGAAAACAGCAATGGTGACAAATGACATAATGATTACCCCTATTGAAAATAATAGGAGAAAGTGCTGATTTTTACGATTTTTAGCTGATGTTTTTTCTTTTTTATTCATATGTTACCTATAAAAAATAATCTAAAAAACACAATTAAATTATAACACGTCCAAAGCTTTAGTGGATTATTCTACGGAAAAGTTCATAAAATTTTTGGATTTTTAAATTTGACATATACCATGTCATGTGCTAGTATGCTTCCGTCGTACTTTGATAATTAAATAACAAAAGAAATTCACACATTTATTCCTTGTTTTAGCGCCATGCACCAGTTTTAGCTGGTTAACGAGGAGGAGGGATTATCGAAAAATTCGGCGGGTGCCCTCCCGTGTGACCTAACGCGAACACATTAGCAAATATGCAGGCGACTGCAAAACAAAGATAATGTGATAGGTAAGTTTAGTAACTTTACAGCGATATTGCTGAATTAATAGAAAGAATGAGGGATAAATTATGTGTGGAATTATAGGTTTTATCGGAAATGATGCTTTAGCAAATATTTTAGATGGATTGGAGCTTTTAGAGTACAGAGGCTATGACAGTGCTGGTATCGCAGTGAGAGGACGTGGTGAAGGCGAGCCAGAGATTTACAAGTGTCAGGGTAGAGTTAGTGATTTGAGAAAACGTGTCGGTTCTTCAAACATTGATTTCGACTGTGGCATTGGTCATACCAGATGGGCTACTCATGGTGGTGTTTGTGATAAAAATGCTCATCCTCATAAGGTGGGAAAGGTTACTTTAGTACACAACGGCATTATTGAAAACTATAGTGACTTAAAGGAACAGTATGAGCTAGAGGACTGTCTTGTTTCGGAAACTGACAGTGAGATAGTAGCAGCACTTCTAAACAAATTTTACGATGGCACAAACCCTAAAAAAGCGATTAAAAGAACGGTGAAAAAGCTTAAGGGAACCTATGCCTTTGTGATTATGTTTTCAGACAGACCAGACACTATCTATGCAGTCAGAAATGTAAGCCCAATAGTAGTGGCAAAAACTGATACAAATGTAATACTATCCTCAGATCCAGCAGCTTTGTACAAGTATTCAAAGGAGTATTTTGTGCTGGATGAGGGCACTATTCTGACAGCGGACAAAACCGGCGTTTATGTGGAAGACTTTAATGAGCAGCCAGTTGCAGTTAAATATACTGTTGTTGATTGGGAAGTTTCATCCTTAGGCAAAGACGGATATCCATATTACATGGCAAAGGAAATATTCGAGCAGCCATCATGCATTCGCAGAATTCTATCCACCTATATTCAAAATAAAAAAATAAACCTTGGGTTTGAAGGAAAGCTTGATGAGGCTTTGATGAACTTCAACCGTATTTGCATAGTAGCCTGTGGCACAGCGTATCATGCTGGTCTTTTAGGTGCAATGCTTTTTAAAAAGTGGGTAGGGATGAATGTAGATGTGGAAATGGCATCTGAATTTATATATTCAGATACTATTGTAGATTCGGACACTTTATTTATAGCTGTATCTCAATCAGGAGAGACTATTGATACCCTAGAAGCAATGAACAAGGCGAAAAGAGCAGGGGCAGTGTGTCTTGCCATACTTAATGTGAGAGGCTCATCTATTTCAAGAAATGCAGACTACACACTATATACAGACGCAGGTCCGGAAATTGCCGTGGCAAGCACAAAGGCTTATACTACCCAGTCATTGATTTTTTATCTGTTGGCACTAAAGTGTGCTGATTTAAGGGGCACTATGTCCACAGAACAAATGGAAGGTGCCATAGCAAATCTAATGAAGGTGCCAGAGGCAATCGAGGCTGTTTTAGAGGAAAAGGACAGCATTCACCATCTTGCCAAGGAAGTAATCACCGCCTCAGATTTATTTATGATTGGAAGAGGTCTTGACCATGTGGTGCTTATGGAGGGTGCTCTTAAATTAAAGGAGATTTCCTACATTCATTCTGAAGCTTACGCATCAGGTGAATTGAAGC
>CAMNPQ010000219.1 GCA_946548305.1 uncultured Pseudobutyrivibrio sp. | reverse complement strand
TTTGCAGCACTTACAAAGTCAGCTCAGTTCCCATTCTCAGGATGGTTACTTGGAGCCATGGTAGCACCTACACCATCATCTGCACTTCTTCACAGTGCAACAATGGTAAAGGCTGGTGTATATCTTCTTATCAGAATTTCAACAGCAATGGCTGACAACTATGTAGGAAACATGGTGGCCCTCATTGGCGGTTTCACTTTCCTTGCTGCTTCATGCTTTGCTATTACAGTTTCAGATGGAAAAAAGGTGCTTGCTTATTCTACCATCTCAAACCTTGGACTTATTGTTGCCTGCACAGGCTGTGGATATGAAGAAACAATATGGGCTGCTGTATTCCTGGTAATTTTCCATGCTGTTTCAAAATCTATGCTTTTCCAGTGCGTAGGTGCAATTGAAAACACTACAGGCAGCCGTGATGTAGAGGATATGCAGGGACTTATTTCTATATTCCCTAAGCTTGCAGTGATACTTATGATTGGTATAGCAGGAATGTTTTTGGCACCATTTGGTATGCTTATTTCTAAATGGGCAGCACTTAAGGCATTCATTGATACAAGCTCAGTATATGTATCAGCACTTATGGTACTTTTCATTTGCTTTGGTTCAGCTACCACAATGTTCTACTGGACAAAGTGGATGTCAAAGATACTTGGAGCTTCACCACGTGAAAAGTCTAGAGACTTGACAAAGAAAAATGAGTACATTTCAATGTTCTTCCATGCATTTATGATGATTGCATTGATACTTGGCTTCCCTTGGCTTTCAGAAAATGTATTAAAGCCATTATCTGACAGCATGTTTGGTGTGGCAGATCAGGTGATTTCACATGAGAACATCGTCATCATGATAGTGCTTTTAGTTGGTATATTTGTAATACCTTGCGTAAATTATTTCCTCACAGTGGGACAGAAATCAAAGGAAGTTATCACATATATGGGTGGTGCAAACTACGGTGACAATTTCAATTTCGTTTCATCTACGGGTGATGCAAAGGAAATGCATATTGCAAACTTCTATATGGAAGATATTATGGGTGAAAAGAAGCTGTTCACTCCAGCAATAATGATTTCATCAGTTATAATCATTGTTTACATGATTATCGTGATAGGAGGTGCATTCTAATGGAATTAAGTACACGACTGATTATTGCAGGATGTTACATTATCCTTGCACCTTTTATAATTGGACTTTTAGATGGCTTTGACAGAAAAATTTCTGCACGTATGCAGGGCAGACGTGGTCCATCTGTTTTACAGCCTTTCTTCGATTTGAAAAAGCTTTTTGAAAAAGAGTTTTTAACAGCAAACAAAACACAGCTATTTATGATTCGTTCATATTTAGTATTCATCGTATTATCAGGAATACTTTTCTTCGGTGGATTTGATATTTTGCTTGTTGTGTTCTCTCTTTCAACAGCAGCTATGTTTCTGATACTTGCATCTACATCTACACATTCTCCTTACTCTGCACAGGGAACTCACAGAGAATTGGTGCAGATTATGTCATGCGAGCCAATGGAGCTTTTAGTTGCAGTTGGTTTTTACCTTGCAACCACACCTAGCACATTTAACGTATCTGAGATTATTTCTGGTAGCCAGATACCAAACATAGTATTTCTTCCTGGATTTTTTGTAGGCTTTGTATTTATTCTTACAATCAAGTTCAGAAAGTCACCATTCGATATTGCTACATCACACCATGCACATCAGGAGGTAATCAAGGGTGTTACATCTGAAATGGTTGGTAAGGAATACGGTATGGTTACACTTGCTGAGTGGTATGAGAACGCTATCCTGCTTGGTATAGTTGGATTGTTCTTCCTTAACTCAAATCCTGTATCTATTGTTGGCGCAATTATCGCAATCCTTGTTGTATGGTTCCTTGAAATTCTCATCGACAACACATCAGCAAGAGTAAAGTGGCAGCTTATGTTAAAGCTTGCCTGGAGCGTTACAATTGTGGCAGCTGGAATGAACCTCTTACTATTAGAGATTATTCGTGGCTAATGGGTGAGTAAATAATTAGGAGGAATTAATAATGAGTTCAATACATAAATCGCCATGGCTGCTTCACTATGATGGAAGTAGCTGTAATGGATGTGATATAGAAGTTTTAGCATGCACAACACCAGTTTATGATGTGGAGCGTTTCGGTGTTATCAATACTGGAAACCCAATGCATGCAGATATTTTCCTTATTACAGGTGGTATCAATTCTCAGAACGAAGCTGTTGTTAAGCAGATTTATGAGCAGATGCCACAGCCGAAGGTTGTTATTGCTGTTGGTACATGCGCATGTACAGGTGGAATTTTCAAGGAATGCTACAACATCAAGGGCGGAGCAGACACAGTTATTCCTGTTGACATCTATGTTCCAGGATGTGCAGCTCGTCCAGAGTCAATCATTGATGGCGTTGTGAAGGGCGTGGCACTTTTCAAAGAAAAGGCTGAGGCTTTAAAGGCAGCTGAAAATTAGGAGGAAAATATGCAAGAGATTAAAAAAGATTTATATTTAATTGATAAGGCTGAGCTCCTCCAGGTTATCATGGAAAAGAAGAACGCTCTATGGAGACTTTGCCAGATTTGCTGCTCTTTCCCTAAGGCAGAAAATCACTACGAGGTAACATATTCATTTGCTAATGGATATGATTTTGCCAACTACAGACTCATCGTGGAAAGAGATGAGGAGGTTCCTTCAATCTCTCGTGTATACAAATCAGCTATCTACTACGAGAATGAGATGCACGAGCTTTGGGGACTTAACGTAGAAAATATCAAGGTTGATTTACACGATAAGCTTTATCGTATCGATGTAGAGACACCATTTATGGAAAAGGAGGACAAGTAGCATGGGAAAAAGAAGTATAGTACCTTATGGCCCACAGCACCCTGTTCTTCCAGAGCCTATTCATCTTGATTTAGTTTTGGAGGACGAGAAGGTTTTAGCTGCTATTCCTTCTATTGGATTTATTCACAGAGGTCTTGAGAGCCTTACAAGCAAGAAGGATTTTAACGAGATGGTATATGTTGCAGAGCGTATCTGCGGTATCTGCTCATTTATGCATGGCATGGGTTATTGTATGGCATTAGAGGATATCATGAATGTAGAGGTTCCTCGCCGTGCAGATTATCTTCGTACTATCTGGGCAGAGATGAGCCGTCTCCACAGCCACTTATTATGGTTAGGATTACTTGCTGATGGTTTTGGATTCGAGTCACTCTTCATGCACTCATGGAGACTTCGTGAGAAAATCCTTGATATGTTTGAAATTTCAACAGGTGGACGTGTTATCTTTTCTGTAAACACTATCGGTGGTGTTCTTAAGGATGTGTCAAATGATGTGCTCAAGGACTTCGTTCGTCAGCTTGATGAAATGGAAAAGGAAATCCGCGATACCACAAGCATTTTCCTTAACGATTACACAGTAAAGAGTCGTCTTGTAGATGTTGGTATCATCACTGGTGAGGATGCTATCCGTCGTGGTGCTGTAGGTCCTATGATGAGAGCTTCTGGTATCAACGTAGATATGAGAAAGAACGGCTATGCAGCATACAACGATATCGACTTCGACGTAATTACTTCTAACAACTGCGATTCATACGCTCGTTGTGAAGTACGTATTGGAGAGCTTTTCCAGTCTATCGATATCATCAGACAGTGTGTAGCAAAGATTCCTGATACTGAAATTAATACAAAGGTTACTGGCATGCCAAACGGTGAGTCATTCATCCGTGTAGAGCAGCCACGTGGAGAGGCATTCTATCATGTACGTGCCAACGGCACTAAGTTCTTGGATAGATTCAGAGTCCGCACACCTACATT
>CAMNPQ010000218.1 GCA_946548305.1 uncultured Pseudobutyrivibrio sp. | reverse complement strand
CTAAGTCTAAAATCCTCATATAAGCGGCAGGCTTTTAGAAGGTTTACATCCTTTTCATGCTGCTTGGTGTCGATTGTAGCATCCTCTCGCTTCGTAGATGCGATAATGGTTATTTCTTTATGAATGTCTCGATAGTCAAAGGATATCTTTGCCAGATTCACACCAGCATGCATTTTATCCTTATGAACATAGTAATTCATATTAAAAATAGAGCCTAAAAAGAAATCAGAGGTAATGTTTTCCTTTTCGATGGACACAAAATCTGCATCACAGGATACTTTTACGTCAATGTAGCCCCAGGTGGAACGGACTACTTCTATCTCACCACGGATATTTTCAGAGACCTCGTAGTATTTGTCCTGACGTTCCTTTACATCAAAGGTCATTTTAGGCTTGCAACCGCAGGACACTAAAAACTCATCCACATTTACAGCAGAAATAGGAGCTGCTTTAAAGCCCCTATACAAAAGTCTTGTGCGTTTGTCTAAGCCTGAAATGAAATCCGTGAATCTATCAGAATAGAATAAAGAAACCGCCTCAGTAAAATGGTTTTGGGCAAGCTCTGTGTATTGCTCAAGACTAACTATCTCTCCTACAGAGGACATAAGTGGCTTTTTAACATAGGTTATGTTGAAGCCTATGTGCTTTTCAATCCCAACAGCAACAACTATAAATTCTCCAGTGAGAGTCTCCCCTGCTTTGAAATTCACATCCGCCACTTTGTAGTCAATGCGAACATTATCTTTATCAAACCATGGCTCTGCAATCTCAATGTAAGGATTGTCGCAGTAAACTACTCCTCGGATTTTCACGCCATTAGTACTTTTAAAATAAAAACTGCCATTAAATGTATCAGAAATAAAGCAGGTTTCCTCTATCTGCTCATTTTCAAATTCAATATTTGGTTTTAAGTCATCGAATTTATCCTCAGATATTCGATAGATTCTTTTTCTCAAAACTTTATCCCTCGTTTATTCCAAAGGAAAATGGGCATTCGCCCACTACTCCTAGCATATTCAAATCAAATTATAGCACAACATCTAGTGTTTTCAAACGATAACAAACAAAAAATGTGGATATTTATCTATCAAGGTGATAGTATGTAAAAAGCGAGGTGATAAACTATGATTAAACACAAGGATCATTTTCATGGAAGTGATTTGGAAAAAATCGAAAAAATATATGGGATAAAAAAAGAGGATATTATCAGTTTTTCTGCAAATGTTAATCCTCTTGGTATATCTCCAAAGTTAAAAAAGGGAATTACTGAGCAGATAGACTGCATTTCCACATACCCGGACAGGGATTATCGCAAGCTCCGCCAGTGTATGGCCGATTATTGCTCCACTGAAGCTGACAATATTGTGGTAGGCAACGGTTCTACAGAGCTGATTTCTTTGTTCATCCAGATAAAACAGCCCCAGAAGGCTCTTATTTTAGGTCCTACATATTCGGAATACGAAAGAGAGATAGCTTTAGTTGGTGGCAAAACCATTTACTACCCTCTCAAAGAGGAAAATGAATTTAAATTGAACACTGAGCATTTCATCAGCAAGCTTTCAGAAGATATAGATATGCTGATTATTTGTAACCCAAACAATCCTACCGGCACAGCTATAAATGCTCATGAAATGAGAAAGATTTTGGACGCCTGCAAGGAATACGATATATTTGTCATGGTGGACGAAACCTATGTGGAGTTTGCCGAAGATGTAAAAAGCATTTCTTCTGTAAGCCTTACACGTACCTATGAGAATATCGCCATACTTAGAGGTACATCAAAATTTTTTGCATCCCCTGGTCTTCGCCTAGGCTACGCAATTTGCTCAAATGCTGATATGATACATGAAATCAACAGAAGAAAAGACCCTTGGACTATTAATTCTATCGCCGTCATAGCTGGAACACTTATGTTTACTGACGAAGAATACATAAAGGAAACCAGAGAATTAATTAGCGCAGAAAGAGAACGCCTTTTTAAAATTTTCAGTGAAAGCACACGTTTTAAACCCTTCAAGCCTGAAGGAAATTTTATGCTGTTAAAAATAATCGAGGATGGTTTGACCAGCGGCGAATTATTTGATAAATGCATCCGCAAGGGACTTATGATTCGCGATTGCTCTACCTTCCCTTACTTAGGTGAAAATTTCATTCGTTTCTGTTTTATGAACCCAGAAGATAATACAAAATTGGCTAGCCTACTACTCGGCTAGCCAAATGTCTAAATCAACTTCTCCATTTATTCCGTTTACTCTGCCCGACTCTGAGTACTGCCAAATATTGTACTCATATGGCCAGTAGAATTCTTTATTGTAGCCTGCAAACCATTTCGGGTATTCTGTAAGTCTGGTCAAATCTATGAGCATGGCTCCCATTTCAGTGTTGTGGTATACCATTGCATCATATCCTGCATTTTTTACAGCTTCCATAAAGCTGATGGAAAGATTGGTTCTATCCTCCACTGTAAGAGAATTGGTTCTGGCTTCGCTGTCATTGACCTTTTCCACATCAAAAACTATAGGAAGCTCAATAGTATATCCCTCTAACATGCCTATAACTGTTGCTGCCTCCTCTAGCACCTCTGCCTGATTTACAGCCTGGGAAAACACATACACACCTACATCAATACCTGCAGCATGTGCTCCTGCAATATTTTCTAAGCATTTTTCATCTATAACCAGCTTGCCTGTTCCATAGCCTCTATAGACAGCTCTGATAAAGACAAACTCAACACCCTCTCCTGCAACTGCGTTCCAGTCTATGTCTCCCTGATGAGAGGAAACATCTATACCAAATCTGGAAACCACATTGCCATCTTCCAAATAGGTGTATCTACCACCTTCATCAATAACCAGATTATCAATGTCATAATCATTTTTTGCCAGTTCTTCATTAATAGGAACAAAATTATATTTGGAATTTGCAGCTACCACAATATATTCTGGATACAAAGATTTTAAAACTGAGATTATCGTATTTCCGTTTTCCAATGACTCTTTAATGGAGTCCAGTACAGATTTTCTTTCCTCTGCCTTGGCTTCGTCCACCAAAGCCTCCACCTCTGCACCAGAATAGGTTTCCCCCTCATCAATCTGAATGCGACTATGGGTATCAGCCACAATATATATTATTCCCACAGCAATCAAAGTAAAAACTATAGAAATAATTGATATAAAAAAATATCTAAAAGCTCTCTTCATAGTTATTTTTGTGGCATATCAGATAGGGAGCCTATCTGTTTTCTATACCACACTATTCCTTTCCAAGTTCCAAATTTATAGCCTATATCTGTAAAATGTCCAACCTTTTCAAATCCAAGGGCCTCATGAAAACGTATACTAGCCTCGTTGTCATCTGTAATGACTCCGTACATAAATTTGTAGCCCATGGCAGTAAGCCTGTTTTCAAGCTCCTGATAAAGCATTTTTCCTATACCCTGTTTTTTAGGGGCATCGTTAGACAGATAAATAGTAGCTTCCACTGAATACCTGTAGGCATCATGATGTCTGATTCTGCCAGCATAAGCCATGCCAATTACTTTGTTTGACATATCGCAGGCAACAATATAGGGATATTCTTTCTTCGTATTTACGATACTTTTTTCATATTCAGAAATGTCAGGATTATTTTCTGTAAAAGTTATGTATGTATTAGCTACATAGTAGCCGTAGATATCATGTATTGCTTTAGCGTCAGAAGGCAAAGCCTCTCTAATAATGTAATCCATTCTGTCTCCTTAAGTTAGCGTTTATTGTTTTCTGATGAAAACAAAATTCTATAGATTTTTGTTTTTCATCAGAAAAACGGAAATCGTATCTGACCAACTTTTA
>CAMNPQ010000217.1 GCA_946548305.1 uncultured Pseudobutyrivibrio sp. | reverse complement strand
ATCCGGCATAGAGTATTTTGTTTCAAGACTGTCGTATTCCACAGAAGCCTTTTGCCTGGATACGCTTCTAAGCACACCATTTACAAATCCAGAAAGTGTAGAAAATCCTTTCTTTTTAGATAGCTTCACATATTCATTGCAGGTGGCAGAATCAGGGACTGCATCCATATAAAATATTTCATAGACTCCCATGCGCATTATGGTACGAATCACAGGCTTCATCTTTTTCGTTTTAGTTTTTGAAAAAATATCGATGATATAATCCAGCCCTATTTTTCTTTCTACCACACCATTTACAAGCCTTGTCAAAAAAGCCCTCTCGCTTTTCTCAAGATAGCTGTATTTGTCCAAAACAGCCTTTAAATATATGTGAGAAAACTGTCCATGCTCAAGAATTTCTATTAAAGTCTCTAAAGCTATGGCTCGTATATTTGTTTTATTATTCTCTGACATTTACAAACCTCATACCAATTTCCATTTGATATCCTCTCAGGAAATCTGATGTGTTCATTCGTTTTTTGCCCTCTAGTTGAAGTTCATTTATAGCTAATGCTTTTTCGCCACAGGCTATCGTAAATACGTTTCTATCAACACCTACTACTGTGCCAGGTTCTCCACTTTCCTCTACCACTGTAGCTTTCCAAAGCTTTAGCTGTTTTCCATTTATAAAAG
Source organism: uncultured Pseudobutyrivibrio sp. (assembly GCA_946548305.1). Classification (GTDB taxonomy): domain Bacteria; phylum Bacillota; class Clostridia; order Lachnospirales; family Lachnospiraceae; genus Pseudobutyrivibrio. Next base: position 3,180 of record CAMNPQ010000217.1, on the reverse strand, counting down.
TAAAGGCTGATGGCCAGGGATTTAGTCCCCTTATTAACCGTTCTATCTCTATAGCTGACTTAGTCCAATCAATGTTTCCCATATCCTTGCTAATCATTCCTACATGGGTAGCCTCAGCTTCATTTTGAGGAATTGGAGTGATTTCACCTTTTTCCAAAGCCTCTATGGTTTTAACTGCCAGCTTTCCACCATCCACAGCCAGCTTATCAAATAAGCTGCCGCCAGTTTCATCTGCTGCAAGCTCAATCTCAGATTTCAAAAGCATGTCCCCATCGTCAAGACCTGGTCCCATAAGCATTGTGGTGTTGCCGCTGATTTTCTCTCCATTTATGACAGCCCATTGGATAGGTGCTGCACCTCTGTATTTTGGAAGTAGAGAGCCATGAACATTTACGCAGCCTAGGCGTGGCATATCAAGAATCACCTTTGGTAAAATCTGTCCAAAGGCTGCTACCACAAATACATCAGCCTGAAATCCTCTCAGGTATTCAACGGATTCCTCTTCTCTGATTTTGACAGGCTGAAAAACAGGGATGTCATGAGCCATGGCAAATTCTTTTACAGGGGTAGGGGCAAGCTTTCCACTGCGTCCCTTTGGCTTGTCTGGCTGGCTCACTGCAAGTATCACCTCATGCCCAGCCTCGTAAATTGCTTTTAATGTCTCCACCGCAAAATCCGGTGTTCCCATAAATACTACTTTCATAATATGTAAATCCTTCTATTCCACTACTTTTATCAGGCTGCTGACGCAGTATAAAACCTGACCATTATATTCCACTCTAGACCAGCCATAGTCAGTGTTTATTCCTGTGCGCACTGCTGTTGTTCCAGCATACAAGGTTGCCACCACCTGAGAATCCGCATCAGTAACACTTGGCTTTGACCGTAGGTTTACCATTTCCTTTGCTGTGACTGTCTCGTTTACATCAGTAAATTTTGTCTTGAAGCCGCCTGCTGACGACATATCTGATGCACCATCTTCACTGGCAGCTTCATCCTGGGTTGAGGATTCCTCTGCAGGTGTTGGAGTGCTTAAATCTGTTGTAAGATAGCTTGAAACTGCATAATAAGTCACTCCGTCATATACTACTCTGGACCAGCCGCTTGAGCTTGTGCCAGTACGAGTGGCAGTCTGCCCATTTTGGAGGGTGAGCATCACCGTGCTATCCTCTCCCTGGCTCGGCTTATTTCTAAGATTAGTCTTGCTTTTCGCTGTGACTGTCTCATTTACATCAGTAAAATTCATCAAGGCTTCCACATCCGCAGAGGCAACCTCTCTTTCAGAGGTATCCTTTGCTGTTTCGGTGCCATTGTAGCCAAAATATGCCACATCCACGTCCACTTTTCCAGATATGCCAGGCACTGTTCCTTTGTTTGAATACTGCCACATATCGCAGTTTACACTTGTGGACGGCTTGTTTGCCAGATTGCTTGTGTCCTGATTGTACCATGCCATCCAGATTTTATACTTTGATGAAATGGTGGATGTGTTCCATTTTGCATCCTGAGCCATTTCATTTTTAGAAGCATAAAAAATAGGGGTATAGCCTTTTGCACTTATCTCTCCAAGAAAAGCCATTGCTATGCTGCTTCGTTCATCTTTTGTGAGGCTGTACTGACGGGAGGTGCTGTTTTCAAAGCCTTCGCAGTTATAGCCCACAGGATAGGTGATGGAATATTTTGAAATATAATTTGCCACCCAGTCAGCCTCTTCAATTGCCTCGTCCTTTGTGGTGGCAGTTGAGAAGAAATAAGCACCTAATTTTATGCCGTTTTTCTCGGCTTCCTGCATATTGTATTTTGCATTGGTGTCTGAGGTGATTTCTCCTGTGGTTGAGTCTCTATATCCCACTCTAACCATTGCATAGTTTATTCCGGCATTAGCCACCTGACTCCAGTCAATCGTGCCCTGAAATCTGGATACATCTATACCATAAGTAACTTGTGTATTTTCACCTACATTGCTATTGTTTACCACATCAACAACATTTACATCTGCGCCCTGCTCTGTGGTCGCACTAGCCTGAGGGTCTGAGTTGTCTTTTGAATTTTCAGTGTCAGTTTCCTCAGTCTTTTCAGCTGCTGTCTCACCTGTGGCTTCTACACCATTGTTCTCTGGTAAATCAACCACCTCTATGGAAGCCTCTGAGTTTAAATCCTCACTTCCTTCCACGGTGATTTCATTGTCCGCTTGCTCTATATCTTTGTCGTGGCTTTTAGTTACCTTTTTTACAATCATGGTGGTGCCTAAAATAACAAGCACAAGCCCTGCAATTGTAGTTGCCATGATTATCTGTTGTCTTCTTTTTCGGGCGCGTTTGCGATTTCTGCTTGCGCTGAGATTTCTCCTAGTATGATGTCCGTCATAATCACTATACATAACATTACTTCCTTAGATTTTAGTAAGCTTATTCTTCCTCATCAATTTCTTCCACTAAGTCTTCCACGTTGTAAAGGTCTCCCTCCACCTTATCAACATAGATGTGTCCGTCTAAATGGTCAATTTCATGTAAAAGAGCACGAGCCATAAGTCCCTCACCCTCTACGATAATCTCCTGCATGTCCTCGTTTAATGCCTTTACCTTGGCATAATTAGGGCGAGTCACCTGACCGGTTTTTCCTGGAACCGACAGACAGCCTTCATTTCCTGTCTGCTCTCCAGAGGTTTCAAGAACTTCCGGATTGAGAAGTGTGACTGGACCTTCACCTATATCAATAACGCATATACGGCGCAGCACTCCCACCTGAGGAGCTGCAAGCCCCACTCCGTCCGCATCATACATTGTTTCGTACATATCCTCAATCAATGTCTTTAGGCGTGGTGTCAAATCCTTTACAGGTTTGCAAACCTTTAAAAGTACATCATCTTTCCCATATTCTCTAATTTCTAACAGTGCCATTTTAAAGTTCCTTTCTATTTGTGACTATATTGTTGAAATAGGATCAAAGTCAAACCAGGTACTGGTATTTCGATATTCCTTTTGCTCTAACAAAAATTTATCTATACCATCCTTCACCTTTACAAGTCTATCATAATCCTCTGCTTTAACATAGATTACTCTTCGATAAATATCCTTTAGCTTTCCTATATAGGCGTCCTCTGGACCCATGATAATAATATCTGAATCTAAGTTTCTAATCAATTTTGCCAGCAAATCAGCCTGAGACACAGCATCCTTT
>CAMNPQ010000216.1 GCA_946548305.1 uncultured Pseudobutyrivibrio sp. | reverse complement strand
TGATATTTAAATCTAAATATCTGTGATTAACAGATTTCATTTCGATTGTGACACGGGCATCTGAATTTTCAGCAAAACCCTTGCCATATCCTGTCATGCTACGAACCATGTAAGTCTCCTTTTTCGTATATCAGAACAGATATACGCAGTTGTGATTAATTATAATTAAATGTATGATTATAGTCAATATAGAAAGGATTAACTATGGCACTAGACGGTATATCTATTCATGCATTAGTTCATGAATTTAACGAATGTTTATTAAACGGTAAAATAAATAAAATTTCACAGCCCGAGCGTGAGGAGCTGCTAATCACAATCAACACTTCCTCTGGAAATAAAAGGCTACTTATTTCTGCAAATGCCTCTCTTCCATTTATGTATATCACAGAAGACAACAAAACAGCTCCTGCTACGGCACCAGGCTTTTGTATGCTTCTTAGAAAGCATATTGGTGCAGGGCGAATTGTTGAAATCAGTCAACTTGGCTTAGAACGCGCCATTCGATTTAAAATACAGCATCTAAATGAAATGGGTGATGTTGCCTTTAAATATTTGTACGTGGAGATAATGGGAAAACACTCTAATATCATTTTCTGCAATGAAGACAATATGATTTTAGATTCCATCAAACATATTCCTTCCTCTGTTAGCTCTGTCAGAGAGGTGCTTCCTGGAAGAGATTATTTTATCCCCACCCAGGAGGGCAAAGTAAATCCACTTGAAGCTACTGAGGATTATATTAAGAACACTGTCCTAAAAAAAAGCGGTTCTGTGTATAAAGCTATTATGTCATCCTTCATTGGCATTAGCCCTACTGTAGCAAACGAAATCTGCTATCGCGCTGATATTGACGCAGATGCAAGCTGTGCTTCTTTATTTGATGAACATAAAAATAAAATATATGAAGCCTTTAGAGGCATTTTAGATGATGTGAAAAGCAATCGTTATTTCTACAATATCATCTTAGACCCTTCCTCTGATAAGCCAGTGGAATACGCTCCTATAAAGCTTTTTATGTATTCTGACATGGAGGAAAAAATATACGAAACCATGTCTTTAGTTCTTGTGGATTTCTATTCAAAGAGAAACGCCTACACTAACATAAGACAAAAATCCGCTGATTTACGAAAGATAATCACTACTCATATTGAGCGAGCTTCTAAAAAGCTTGATTTGCAGCTAAAGCAGCTGAGTGACACTAAAAAAAGGGACAAATACAAGCTATATGGAGAATTGCTTCACACCTATGGTTACGAAGCTGCTCCTAATTCTAAGTCACTTACTGTAGTCAATTATTATGATGGCAACGAACTGACCATCCCCCTTGACCCGGATTTGACAGCTTCTGAAAATGCAAAAAAATATTTTGATAAATATGCCAAGCTGAAAAGAACCAACGAAGCCTTGGACACCTTTATTCAGCAATCAAAGGAAGAATTGGAGCTTTTAAAATCCATAGAGGCAGCATTGAATATAGCTGAAAATGAAAAAGATTTAGCAGACATAAGACGCGAGCTATCAGATTATGGATTTATCAAAAAGCATGTTAATGGCAAAAAAGAGAAGTCTAAAAAAAGCAAACCACTACATTTTGTTGATGATAACGGCTTTGATATTTATGTGGGAAAAAATAATTATCAGAACGACGAGCTTACATTTAAATTTGCCACTGGAAATGATTGGTGGTTTCACACTAAAAAAATCCACGGCAGTCACGTTATAGTAAAAACAGATGGAAAAGAACTCCCTGATACCACCTATGAATATGCTGCCGAGGTGGCTGCCTACTATTCTTCTGGTAGAGACAGCGACAAAGTGGAAATAGATTATCTGCAAAAAAAGAATGTAAAAAAGCCCGCTAGCTCTGTAGCAGGCTTTGTAGTATATTATACAAACTATTCTTTAGTTGCAACACCAACATTAAAGCACGTAAAACTCATTAGCGAGGAATGAATTTAATGTGGACCTAAGCTTTGGATGTTTTTCCAGGCTTGGGTCTTCTTTTATTATATAATCCACATCATTTGATGCCATCTCCAATTCGTCTGCATCCTGATAAATGTCAGCAACCTTAAAGCTGAATTCACCGCTTTGGCGAACTCCAAACATATCCCCAGGTCCTCTAAGCTGTAAGTCCTCCTTGGCAATAAAAAATCCGTCATTTGATTTTAGCATTATGTTAAGTCTTTCAGATTCCCTATTGTCAGGACTTGCATTCATTAAAATACAGTAGCTTTGAGCATCACCTCTACCTACGCGTCCCCTTAGCTGATGTAGGGCAGCCAATCCAAATCTGTTGGCATTTTCTATCATCATAACAGTGGCATTAGGCACATTTACACCTACCTCAACAACTGTTGTAGATACTAAAATATCAATGACTTTATTTGCAAAATCATCCATAATTTGATTTTTTTCTGCAGGCTTCATCTTGCCATGTAATACCCCGATTGAATAGCCATCACCTAAATAGTCTTTTAGCTTTTTGCTATAATCGGTGACATTTTCTGCTTCAGTTGTCTCCGATGCTTCTACTAAAGGACAGATGATGTATGCTTGATGCCCTTTTTTTATCTCATCTGTAACAAATTTATAGGCAGCATTTCTCTTACTTTCTTTAATGACGCAGGTCTTTATAGGAAGTCTGTTGGCTGGAAGCTCCTTAATAGCTGAAACATGCATATTGCCATACAAAATCATTGCAAGTGTTCTAGGTATAGGTGTGGCAGACATGACAATGATATGAGGATGATTTCCTTTGCCAGAAAGCTTGTCCCTTTGCTGTACACCGAATCTGTGTTGCTCGTCTGTAATAACTAAAGCCAAATCATTAAAATTTCTGCCCTCAGATATCAGTGCATGAGTGCCAATTATCAAACAACCAGGGTTGTCGTCCACTATTTTTTGCATTTCCTTCTTTTCAGAAGCTTTCATGGAGCCAGTAAACAGTACCACTGGAATATCTATTTTAGAATCCTCTACCCACTGTAAAAACGTCTGATAGTGTTGCTTCGCCAACACCTCAGTGGGAGCCATTATAGCTGCCTGATAGCCAGATAAAGCACATTCTAGCATGGCAAGAAATGCCACTATGGTTTTACCACTACCTACATCCCCTTGGATTAATCTTTGGGTAACATACGCCCCTTGCAAATCGCTTCTAATTTCAGAAAAGACTTTGCTTTGATCACCTGTAAGGGAAAATGGCAATGATGATATAAAGTCATCCGTCTTTTGGTGAGAAACTATTTTGAATTCATTAGGGTATGTATTAATATTGTTTTCTTGAAGCCTTGAATTTAAAATAAAGAAAAACATTTCTTCATAAGCCAGTCTTTTTCTGGCTAACACTAGCCTATCTAAGCTTTCAGGAAAATGATAGGTTTTAATGGCATCACTATAGGGGATAAATCCCCTTTCCTTTTCAATATCAGCTGGAAGTCTATCATCAGAAATCTGACAATGCTCTAAAGCTTCTTTTACAGCTTTTAGCACAGTATTGTTAGAAAGTCCCTTTGTCAAATGGTATATAGGCAAAAGCTGTTTTTTTATGGCATTGTATTTTTCAATTTCAAATATCAAAGGCTGAGACATTTTATATCGTCCCTTATCATTTAACAATCTGCCATAAAAAATATAGATTTTCCCTGGTTCAAAAGTATTTTTTAAATAATTAGAATTGAACCACACCAAATCTACAGGTGTGTCTTGAACAAATACTGTAGCTGATAAAATAGCTTTGTTATTTCTTGTTTTATAAGCTTTAGGGCTTGTCTTCATGCGCCCTGCAATGCTAATTAATTTATCTACACAATCAAGGTTTGGAACACACTCCTCAGGATAAATTAAATATGTGCGAGGAAAAAAAAGGAGTATATCCTCTATGGTATATACTCCTAACTTGTTAAATAAT
>CAMNPQ010000215.1 GCA_946548305.1 uncultured Pseudobutyrivibrio sp. | reverse complement strand
TACCATTTAATTTTGGATTTCTTTTTTTTCAGAATCTTGTACTCCTATGAGAACTAAAAATCCTTTTCCAATTTTTACTATTACATTTCCATCCACTGCCACTGATGCTTCATTCACTCTCTGCACTACAAATTTCATAATAATTATTCTTCCTTCCTAATTTTCTCTTTAACAATTATTGTCATCATATATCTTGAGTTGTCAGGAATTGTCATGGCACTGGTAAAAATCTCTTCTGTCTCCATGCCACAATCAATCACGGCATACACGCTTACCTTTCCTGCCTCCTCCAAAGGAATCAGTTTTTCCTTTATCTCAGCAATATTTCTTCCGCTTTTCATGATGATTTTGGTCCCAGAAGCCTCAAGCTCCTTGTCTATGTCTCCTTGACCTGAAATTATGTGTAAGTTTTCCTCATCCTCGCAAAGAACTATTCCTGCGGATGCTGCCGAGCCACAAAAAGAAGTAATTCCATTTATCACTTCCACTTCTAAGCCCTCTTTTTTTGCAAGCTTCATAATGTAGCCAAATGTAGAGTAAATCGTGGGGTCACCTATAGTGAGGAACGCCAGATTATACCCTTCTAAAATCAGCTGCTTGTATTTGCCATAAAATTCCTTATGAATCTTTTCAATTATTTCAGCATCCTTTGTCATTTCAAAATCCAGGCTTATGGTCTTTTTAAACTTTAGCTCCGGCACCACTGGAAGCGCTATTTGATAAGCTCTGCATTTATCCTTATTCGCCTTTGGCAGGCAAATAACATCTGCCTCTTTTATGGCTTTTACAGCTTTTAAAGTCATCATTTCAGGATCTCCAGGACCCACTCCTATTCCAAACAGTACTCCTGCCATAGAATTCTCCTCTATTCCATAATTAACCCACTAAAACATAGCCTACCTATAAAACCATTTTACAATTGGAACAGTCCAATCATAATAGGCATAGTTACAATGCAGGCAAGTGTGGATAGAATATTTATAGCACTTGCGTATTTAGCATCCTTGTTGTAAAGAACAGCAAACTGATTTACAGTGGCTGCACATGGTGCTGATGCTGCAAAAAACGAGATAAGCATTATTGTTCTTCCATCAGCAATCCAGTTTTCCACAGGAATCAGCTTCATGATGGAAAGAATAATAAGTGGGCAAACAATCAGGCGCATAAATAGCACACCCCAAATTCGGCGATTTGAGAACAGCTCCTTAAACTGCATACCGCCAAGTATCATCCCCACGATAATCATGGATACAGGTCCTACCATGTCTGCCAGGGAAGATATCACATCAGCTGCAATGCCTGTAAATCGAAAATCTAGCACAAACATCAATAGTCCCACTCCAATGGACAAAATGTTTACATTTAATAAGACCTTTTTCCATGGAATGCCATCTTCAGATGTAAAAATGCTTCTGCCGTGAGTCCATATAAACACATTAAATACAGCTACAAAAACAGCAGAATATATTACCCATTCTTCTCCTAAAATCGCTCCAACAATAGGCACAATCAGATTTCCACCATTTGAATAGATAACTGATGCCTTTTCCACATCAGTTGCTGCTGCAAACCTACCATATAAATGAGCTATAAAAATGCAAATGAGATGTATTGATATGGCATTTACCAGTGCCAGCAGCAGCCCTATAGCCACCTGGGAATCCGCCTGAATTTGAAAGGCATTTACGATAATTGCCGGGGTCATCACATATATGCAAAGCTTTGTGACCACATTGGAATCTGATGCCTTAAGCAAGCCGCTTTTGACCATAAGAAATCCCAAGAATAAATACACGAAAAATTCTGCTATTTTTTTTGCTAATAATATACTAATCAACTGTCTATTGCTCCTAGATTATTCTTGCTCACCCATAAGATGATAAATAAACTGCTGGGCAGTACGTCCTGATAGACCACCCTGCTCCATCTCCCAGATTTTTGCCTTTGCCACTATTTCATCCTCTGGCATTTTTATACCTACACGCTTTGCCAGACCTAAAACTATTTCTATATATTCTTTTTGCATAGGCTTTGAGTAGCTGATTGTGACACCAAAGCGGTGAACTAAAGAAAGCTTTTCCTCCACTGTGTCAGAATGATGTCTGTCATCAGCATTTGTTTGATCATTTCTATCGTTCCAGGTTTCTTTTATAAGATGGCGACGATTTGATGTGGCATAAATCAATATGTTATCTGGTTTTGTCTCCACACCACCTTCAATTACAGCCTTTAAGAATTTGTACTCTATCTCATGCTCTTCGAAAGACAAATCATCCATGTATATAATGTATTTATAGTTTCTGTTTTTTATACTGGCAATTATTTTAGAAAGATATCTAAACTGATGCTTGTAGATTTCAATCATTCGAAGACCGCTGTCGTAATACTGATTGACAATGGCCTTGATGCTTGTGGATTTTCCTGTACCGCTGTCGCCAAACAAAAGTACATTGTTAGCTTTCTTTCCTGCCACAAAGCTTTCAGTATTGGCAATAAGCTGCTGCTTTTGATATTCGTAGCCTATAAGGTCATCCAATACCACCTCATCCATATTGTTTATAGGGATATATTCTATTTCATTAACCCCTGTTTCTTCAATACGAAATGCCTTGTTTAATCCAAACATTCCAACGCCATAAGCTAAATAAAAATTCGTAATTACGTTAAAGAATTCTTTCTCATCAGTAGCCTTTTCAAGCTCTTTTGAAAGCTTCCTTACCTTTTGGCTCACATTGCGATTGTACATCTGCTCATTTTTTCTTACAGAGGTATAATTGGTAAATACGGAAAACGACTCTATACCCAGCTCTTTTTCCAAAGCTGAAAAATCATAATCGAAAAGCTCCTTTAAAATCCTAAAATCATTTTCCACCAAATGATTTACAGAGCCTGGCTTCACATTAGTTTTTTCAGTGACAAGTGAAAATGGATTCTCGTTCATTATTATGTAAAATGTCAGGTAATTATGCCACAGATTGTCGTCAAAGCCATAGTCAGTGGCAAGCATAAGCAGACGCTTGGAAATAGCGTTAATCTCCCTTGTAGCTTCTCGTTTATTGTAATCACCAGCTTCGATTTTATCTATTGCACGCCCCAGCTGATATAAAATACTGTTTTCAGTAAGGTCACCATACATTAATAGTCTGGATATCTTTTCGTACATACTCCACTCTCCGTTTTTTTACTTTTAAATCTGTGTTTCAAATCCTTCATTTGTGCCACTATGCAAAGGGCTTCCGAATAATCCGGAAGCCCTAAAAATAACTCAATTAATTGTTTTAATAACATCATATTTAAGAATATTACTATCCTTTGTTATTAGTGTCAAATTTTCACACTTAGCCTGAGCTATTATCAATCTATCAAATGGATCATTATGTATTTTGGGAATGCTTTTTATATTGTCTAAATGAGCTGCTTCTATTTGAAGGATGTTTATATGAGAATCAATGCAGGCCTTTTCAATGGTCTCAATCGATTCTTCAATATTCAGCTTTCCTATTGATTGTTTAATGGCAATTTCCCAAAGAGAAACTATGCTAATATATACACAACTTCCCTCTGTTAGCTTTTCTCTAATCGATCCAGATAGTTTCTCTGGTTTATACAACAGCCACAGCAATATATGGGTATCTATTATATACATTTACATATACTCCTTAAAACACTCTGGCGTCTCATCAAAATCATCACTCATATAGAATTTGCTATTTTTTAGGACTCCCAAAATAATTTTGTTGCTATCTTTCTTCTTTTTATTTTTTACCAACTTAATAAAATCTAATATCTCAGCCATCTCATTATCATCAAAACCTTCTTCTTTTTGAATAAGTTCAGCGTATGACATATCTTTCCCTTCCCTTATAGTGATATACCTTTTCTGTTGATATTGTATCATAAAATAACCTAAATATATAGGGTATCTCAAGCATTTGGCAGCGTAAATTTGTACTCGGAAATCACAGAAAAGACTATCCCTGTGTTTTTG
>CAMNPQ010000214.1 GCA_946548305.1 uncultured Pseudobutyrivibrio sp. | reverse complement strand
TACTTCCATCAGATGCCTTTTGTCGAATCACTACTTCAACTCTGGTTTTTCCCTTGTTAAATGATTCTAACAATGCCCTTCTAGAAAGTGTACTTTCGTACAGCTTGTAGTCTTCCTTAATGCACATAGACAGAATCTTTTCAGTTAAATCATCTAAAACACCTGCTGTAGGAGCATTGAACTCTCTGTCTTCTGATTGAGACATAACATAATAGCTGTTCTTAAACAAGTTGCCAAAAATAATTAACTCAAACTCTCTTTTAATAGCTTTCAAAAGAATACTGTGAGAGCTTAATGTACCCTGCCTTTTTATGTAGTCGTCATCATCAACAAGTGGCATGGCATCCATCATAGCTACTACCAGAAAATCCTCTTTTTTAAGCGGTTTCGAAAACAAATATCCCTGAACCCTGTCGCAATCCATGCTTTGCATGAATTTTAACTGTTCCATTGTCTCCACACCCTCTGCTATAGTTTTCAGATTAAGCCTATGGGCAAAATAAAAAACAGTCTCTAGAGTGCCACGTCCTCTATCGTCCTGACAGTTATCCTTTAGAAATGCTTTGTCCACCTTTAGATAGGTCACAGGCATATCCTTTACAAACTGTAGAGAAGTAAAGCCTGCTCCAAAATCATCTATTGATATGCTCACACCAATTTCTGCCAAGCTGTTTGCCCATTCTTCTATTTCCTCAAAATCCACAGAAGAAAGAGCTGATTCTGTGATTTCCACCTCAAACATCTTCGGAGAAATACCGTATGTTGCAAGCAATGACTGCAGCTTTCTGGCAAAATCACGCTCTTTTACATGCCAGCGTGAAAAATTAACCCCTATAGGGACAGCAGAATCACCCAGCTCTAAAATCGTCTTACAGGCTTCCTCAGCCATAAACCAATCCAGCACATTAATGTCTATAGTTTTTTCAAGCTTTGGTATAAACTGATCTGGCACTATAATAGTTCCATTAGGTTTGACCCATCGAACCAAAGCCTCTGCGCTCACTAATTTACCAGAATTAGCATCATATTGAGGTTGGTAGTAGGCTCTGAGCTCCTGATTTTCTATTGCAGCTACAACTTTGTCTATCAAAGAAGTCTTCATGTGTTTCGCTCCTAAAATCTTAACATAAGCTCTTTTTCCACAACTTCTCCATTTTGATAGTATACTCTTGGCACTCTTTTGCTCACAGCACATGTGAGTTCATAAGGAATAGTACCTGCACACTCCGCTAAATCATCTATAGAATTCTTCTCCCCAAAGATTTCTACTTCGCTGCCCACATCAACTGTAGGCATATTAGTCATCTCAATCATGCACATGTCCATACAAATCTTTCCTCTAAGCTTTGCCGGACCTTCCTTTGTATATAATGAACATTTATTAGATAGACTCCGCAAAAATCCATCTGCATATCCGTAAGGCAATACACCTATACGTGTAGTATCTTCTGTAACATAAGTGCCACCGTAGCTTATAGCAGTATTTGCAGGATAAATCTTAATAGTGCTAACTGTTGTCTTTAGTGTCATAGCTGGACGAAGCCCCAGCTCTTTTGCAAAAGTTCCGTAACCATATAACAGAAGTCCTGGTCTAACCATATCCAGATATGTTTCAGGAAATCTGGCAGTAGCACCTGTGTTGGCACAATGCCTTATTTTAAATTTGTGCCCCACTCTATCTTCTACAGTTTTTATCACTCTTGTAAACAGTTCAAATTGATGCTTGGTATAATTATCTGCCTTTTCACCAAATTCATCTGCTACAGCAAAATGTGTGAATATGCCCTCTGCATTTAGTCCTGGCATGGTGCAAGCCTCGGCTATTCCCTTTACTCCATTTTCAAAATCATCATTGTCACACAAATATCCTAATCTGGACATTCCAGTATCGACTTTGATGTGAACCTTCAGTGTGCCTCCGCATCTAAGGGCTTCTGCACTGTATTCATCAGCCTTTGCTTTGCAGGTGATAGCCTGAGTTATGTCGTATTCAATGAGTCTAGGCACCTGCTCCTTTGGAGTGTATCCTAAAATCAGAATCGGCATTGTGATTCCGTTTACCCTAAGTTCTAGAGCCTCATCAGCACTGCTGACCGCTAAATAATTTGCTCCAAGATTTTGCAAAAGTTTGCTTACCTGAATACTTCCGTGTCCGTATGCATCGGCTTTAACTACTCCCAAAAATTTAACGTCACTGCCTATTTTTTGACGTATCACTTTATAATTGTGGGCAATAGCATCTAAATTAATTTCCGCCCATGTACGTCTTAATGTTGATTCCATTTAAAATTTTGCTCCTAATTTCAATTTTTACATTACTATTATAGCAACTTTTATATAAAACTAAAGCCCCTTTGCCCCTCTTTTCCTTATCCTTCTAACCCTTGTAGATTTCTTCGGTCCACGTCTTTTCGGGGTGTGTATTTTTCTGTACTCTGCTATTTCTGCCAGCATTTTTTCATAGTCTCTTTCAAACAGCAATTCACTGATTTCCCTGTTCAAAGCCTCTGGGTCAATTCTGGTGGCAGGAATTATAGGGTCAATATTTTTTTCCTTTGCCTCTTTTTTTATCCTGTTAATCTCCACCTTAGTAAGAGGCATTTTAGTCCATTCTATGATGGCTTTTCTCACAAATGGTTTGCTTTTAGCTTTATATTCAGGCATGTTAAACTTTTTTAACAGCATCCCTAACTCTGGTCTCCAAAGAATTTCCAGCTTTCTATTTAGGCGCATTTTTTTGTTTAGAAGTGGTCGACGCAAAAAATAAAAATCAGCCTTCCCGTCAATCTCTTCAACAGTGATTATTCCCCAATAATCAGGGATATGTTCTGCCACATGCCCTGCATGGCTTGTGCCTACCACCACAATATTATAATCAAAATATTTGTCGTAATCTTTGATTTGACTTTCTAGTCTTGTGTATGTGTCTGCATCAGACTTGATTTCAATGCCAACGAGGGCACCTGTGATAACCATTACCACATCTGCCCTCGACATTCCCATCATTTTTTCTTCAATTATTCTGACTTTGCCATATTCTATTTCCAAATAGTCAAATAAGGGTTCTCTAATATCTTTGTCTTTAAGCATTTGTACGCCCTTTATAAAGAATCAATCTCTTCTAATACTTCAGACTGGCTTTTAAATTCTGTAACCTGAATCAGTGATGCAGCATCATATATATTTGAAAGCTTTTCATCATATTCTTCCTGACTAGAAAGCTCCTCACCATTTATTTCCCAATATGAAATGATTGGATTGCCATGTTCATCAAAGCTATCCTCTGCCCACTCATAAAAAGGTCTGCGGTTTCCATAGGCTATTTGAATCCAAAAACCGTCTTTTATGGCAACTACATAATCATTTAAATTTGCCTCAACAGCCTCACTTGCCAGGAGTACATTTTCCTTTTCATTATAAGAAATGGCATTTATTCTACTTGAAAAAATATTTAAATATCCATTAGCAAAAGTTCCCACACAATATGTGTTGTCATCTATGGAATACACAAGCTCTGGAATATCATCGTCATTTACATATATTAATGCAAAGCCCGGCTCATATCCTCCTGCGCCCAGCTCTTCAATAATTGATGTGTATGCTTCCTTCCAATCAGCAAACTCAGTGACCTCTGAATCTCCAGATTTTATATAATTAGCTCCAATGCGCTCACCTATTTCAAAATACTCATTGTACACATCAGAATGGGAAGTTGCATCAACAACTTCTATAGTCACATCTTCTGTAACTTCTTCTGCTACCTCTGTGTCTGGCTTTTCAGCCTGTTCTTCATTTGGTTCTGTTTCAACTGCTTCTTCAACGGTTTCCACGGTTTCAGCAGCTGGTTCTTTACCAGCACATGCCACAAGTCCAAACGAAGAAACTAAACACACAAATAATGATAAAAATTTCTTTTTCATGCTTTACCCCTCATTATTTATTAATGAATTTATTATACATTAATTAGGATTTATTGTGGGAAACATATTAGAATTTTTTAAGATTGCTTTGCCATTTAAGCATAAAAAAAGATAGGCATAAAGCCTATCTTAAGTAGCGAGAGGGGGATTCGAACCCTCGACACCACGGGTATGAACCGTGTGCTCTAG
>CAMNPQ010000213.1 GCA_946548305.1 uncultured Pseudobutyrivibrio sp. | reverse complement strand
GAGTTTTATATGTTTTATAATCTGTTAAGCTACTTCTGGTGATGCCTTTACAGGCACTTCACTTGAGTTTTTCTGACGGAAGATTGTACGGAATATAAGGCGTACAAATGGACCGCAGTAAAACATTTGATATAACAGTGCCATTGGGAAATTCATAGCCCATGTCTGCACCCAAGTACCGAATGTCTTGGTATCTTTGAAAAGAATAGTAGCAACAAGGCTCATAACAGGGCACATAATGCAGCAAATGCATATTGAAATAGCATAGGTGATAATCTGTGGTCTGTCTGTAGGACGAACTACTGTGAAAGCCAAGGCTCTAGCAAGCTTTCCAACGACAAAGAACTCTAAAACAAATGCGATAGGCACCATGATTGGAAGCTCATGTACAGCTGCAATAAATGTAGCAGTACTTACTCCACCCATATTGAGAGCAACGTTGTAAACAACCATTCCGTAAACCATGCATGTTGCCATTATAATAGTGAAAACTACATCCTGAAATTTTGTTTGTGGCATAAAAAATCCTCCTTTAGATAATGAATAACAATAAATTAATAAAAATAGTGTTGTTCGTTATCTTCCAGAGGAAGTGCGTTTCCAATAAATACCTTATTTCTTCAATTTCTTTAGCATTGTAACATGATTTTATACAAAATGTAACCCCTAAATTTGGGAAATTCTATAATGCAGTTACTATTTACAGCTCTAAAAAGTAGATTAAATATTTTAAAATACAAGCCAGATTAGATGTAATTAGCCAAAAGTTCTTGGTGAATAGTAACTAGACAATTCCTAAGTTTTTGATTAGCTCATCATAGGATTCATGAGTCATTTTATATTTACTGCCATCAGATGTACACACAGCATGCTCCACCGGTTCTACTGCTGTAACCTGCTGAAGGTTAATATAAACAAATTCTCCGCTAACTGTTGTGATTTCAAAATACATTTTTTCGCCCTCCTCATTTCTTTAAAGATGGGTACATTATAGCGATAAAATGTTTCATTATTGTGAACTATTATAAAGGTTTATCAATTCATTTCTATTTTTACAGCCTGTCTTCTTTAGTAAGTTTTTCACATGGAATTTTACTGTAGCCTCTGTTATGAAGAGTTTTGCTGCAATTTCCTTATTTGATTGATGCTCTAAAATCTCATCTAAAATCTGGCTTTCCCTCTCAGAAATCTCATATTTTGACAGAAAGAGGCTATGTAAATCTATAGGAGCAGACGCATTTGCTATCATTTCATCTGAAAGGTGGCTTTTAGTGACCAGGAAGGCGAATAATACTAAGGTCGTGGAAAACAGCACGGATATCACAAGCAAAAGTAAAGCATTATTATTTTCCAGCTTTAGTCTAAGTATCATGCCAATAGGTTCACTGGCACGCCCGATGACAAGCCCTATAGGTGCCAAATATAAACAATCTCTTTCTTTTGCCACATCCAAAAAGAATACTGTTCTAAATATGGTAATGAAACCACCTGCGAAATATGAAAGAATCCATGTGATGTATACTCCAGTTGGATTGTCTCGCATTAATGGCATGGAGAAGGCAAATGCTAAGGCTATAATGCTAAGGACTGCACCATATTTTCGGTTTTTGTCAGTGAAAAAACCTGCAATAACAAGGCTTGCAAAATAAAAAAGCCTCATAGTTTCCACACTTATATTGAAATCTCCAATGTCACCCCCAGGGACAAAATATCCCATAGCATAAGCAATACTGACAAATATTAGAATAATAGAAACAAGGAAAATATTACTTCCTCTTTCAGCTTGAGGCAATAATATAGCTGTGTTTTCACAATCTACATTTGTAGCATGTTCATGAAAAAGTCTTTGATTTTTCAGCAAAAACATGATTATGGCAAAAACAACAATTCCATAAAAATACAGACAGGAGCTACTGGTCATAAAAACATAGTTTGGATCAAATTTGTATAGTATATAGGAAAAGAAGCAACTGAGTCCGATTCCAAGACCGAAACTAATGGCATAGTGCTCCTTTGGTACAATTTTTATGATAAATGACACATATGTGGCATACAGAATACCTATGAAGATATTCATTACAAGCCCCAGCTCAGGAGAAAAACTGCGAAAATTTGGCAGGATGACAAAGATAGTCATTATGAAATTCACAGCAATAAGAATGCTAAACTCTACGGTAGAATCTAAATGCAATCGGTCATGCCTTTTGTAGAGACAGAATAGTAGAATTCCTAAAGCTTGAAACAGTTTTCCTAAAATTTGTCCAATGAAATCTACCTGCCCACTGGTATAGTTTTGACCTAAAATATAGAACCAGGATAGGTATTGGCTACTGTTTAGAAAGAATAATAATCCTATTAAAATACTGATAAATGTTACTTTTCTTCTCATGACATCATTGTAGCATGCATTAGGTGGGATAGGTAGAAAAAAAGGAAAACAGTAAGGCTTAAAGCCTATTACTATACTTAAACTATCCCTGAAATGGGGGGGGGATTTCGCAAATTTTTCACGATTTGTTAGTATCCTTTCAGACATCCGATTGACAGAAAAATGAATTTCGAAAATAGCATCTGTCAACAAACTCGAATCATGAAAGGAGATTTCTATGAAAAGAAAAAAGGTATTAGCATTAATGATGGCACTGGCTATGGTGGGGATGGTGGCAGCGCCAGCGTTTACATCTGAGGCAGCAGGTCTCACTCAGGCAGCCACACCAGAGCAGGTTACTTATGGGAAGGTTAGCGATGCGGATATTGCATTGCTACGTCAGTTATTTGATGCAGATTACTATTTAGCTCAAAATCCTGATTTGGCTGAATATTTTGCAGGAGACCCTGAGGCTTTGTTTGCACATTTTTGCACATTAGGTATTTTTGAAGGAAGAACCTGTAATGCTAATTTTGATCCAGCTGCCTATGCCAGCGCTTATGATGATTTGGCATTTGGCAACGATATTTTAAAATATTATGAGCACTATCTTACAGTTGGCGCAGCAGAAGGCAGAAATATCACCACTGTGGAAGCCTGCGCAGCAAACGGCATTACTGTAGCAAGCCTTGCTACACCTGAGGTAAAGATTACACCTATGGCATTTAAGATTGCCACAATTATGGGTACCACAGATTTTGCAGCGGTGCAGACATCTATTGATAGAGCTGCTATCCAGGCACAGGAAACTGGTTCACCTGTGGTCATTCAAGCTGGAGATACGGCTATCGTTGTGGAGCCTACAAAGGAGGAAACACCTTCTAGTGATACTGGAGAAACACCAGCTGGGGATAATGGAGAGACAAATAATGATAATCCATCTTCAGACAATTCAGCCAACCACTTGGAAGGAATGACCCAAATTGGAACAATAACAACATCGAGTGGATTTGATTTAGATATAGGAATATATGTAGGTCAAAATGGTAGTGGATATGGAGCTTGGAAACAAATTCATGATAAAACAACCAATAAACAAACCTATTCTCTTGAGGCAAAAGTAGGCGACTATGTTGCTGTTATGTCTGAAAATGAGTTGGAACAAGGTGCTCCAGACTCTAGCCGCAGAATTGCATATATACCTGTTTGTGCATATGAGGCAAGTGAGGGTGGAAATGTTGTTCGAAGCTTGAGCGACGAAGGCTATTGGGATACTGAAGCAGGTAAATATATTGATAATAGTTCTTTGCCAAAAGAAAGAGTTTCAAATGGAAAATATGGAACTTATGAGATAGTTTCATCTCTTGAAAGTGGAGGAGAAGTATATACCTCAAAATATGACACAGATGGAGTATTGGACTCATCAGGAACCGACTCTACCGAATATGCTGTTGCAATCACATTTGGGGAATTTGATGATAATTCAGTAGAATTTACTGTAGGAATCGAAGGTGACGACGGATTCTATGAGGTTGATACATATAACATAGATTCAGAGCTTACACAAGATACTTCTGAGCTAGATGAACAAAATGAACCATTATAAGAACTAATTCCCATTGCCCCTTACCAGGCAGCCTTTACCAGCTACCTGGTAAGGGGATTTTGTTTTTTTATTTGCCCCTTATTTCAATCATACCACAACCCATATTCTTTGATATATTCCCCAAAGTAGGGGAGGGCAGCGTAAATTTGTACTCGGAAATCACAGAAAAGACTATCCCTGTGTTTTTG
>CAMNPQ010000212.1 GCA_946548305.1 uncultured Pseudobutyrivibrio sp. | reverse complement strand
TGAGCAGGTTGCTTTTGATGATGTTGAAGTAGAAGACTACGGTGTGCTTAAATATAACGAATTGGAAGTCCTCGCCTATGAGGATGATACAGATGCTCAGGTCATGCTTGGCAGAATGCTTGAGTACGGTACTGATGATGTAAAGCAGGATTTTTTAGAGGCTATATCCTGGTATCAAATGGCGTCTGATTCGGGTAATGTGGATGGCACTTGCGCACTTGGTTATTTTTACCTTACAGGCACAGGTGTAGACAAAGATTTAGATAAAGCCATGGAGCTTTTTGAAGCTGCCATAGAAGGCGGTTCTGTAAATGCCTATGTGGGCAAAGCAAGGGTTCTCCTTGCCAGATTAAATGCTGATGAAGAAGATCTGGAAGAGTCAGAACTGAATGATGAATCTTCACAGGAAACAGAAGATTCAGATGAGACAGAAGAAGAGACTGAACAGATATCAGAAGAAGAAAAAGAAGTCTACGACTTGTTTTATAAGGCTCAGATATCTGGAGATATAGATGGCACATATTATTTAGCATACGCTTATGAAAATGGAATAGGTGTTGTGCAAGATTACGAAAAGGCTTTGGATTATTATTCCAGAGTAACAAAATCAGATAGTACAGACTTGGCAGACCAGTATGCTAAAAATCAGGCAAACACTGCAATAGGTCTTTTGTATATGAAGGGCTATGGAGTAGAAGCTGATACAGAAAAGGCTATAGAATATTTCTCGGCAGCTTCGGATAATGGTTATGCCAAAGCCAGCTACTACCTAGGACAGATTTATGAATTGGGCTTAGGTGTAGACAGGGATTATGAGCAGGCTATGGAGTATTATTTAGTTGCTGCGGATTTGGATTTTGCACCTGCCTTAAATCAGCTGGGTTATATGTACTACAACGGATATGGCGTGGATGTGGATTTTGCATCTGCTGTATATTATCAAAAGCTGGCAGCTCTACAGGGGTATGCTATTGCACAAGTAAACTTAGGTTTTCTATATGAAAACGGATACGGGGTTGAGAGAAATTTGGAAACAGCTTTGTCCTATTATGAGATGGCTGCCGATTCAGGTTATGAAGGTGCCATGGAGGCGGTTGTTAGAGTAAGGGCACAAATTAATGAAGAGATGTAATATTTGCTTCTTTGGGTTTTCCTTGATATTTAGCTTATTAGTTGGATGTGGAAAATCTACAACGGAAGTATCAAATATAAATCTGGAAGAGGATGTTCCGCAGCGGATTGAAATCGTGGATTTATCTGATGCATGGGACACAATCTTAAATAACAGTACATTAAATTTTATTGGAGGTCATCCAATAGATGAATCCTTTCTTGCCATGGTTACAGCTAATTATGGTGATGAGGTGATTGAAGAAATAGCCAGTTACGCTAATTTCGATTCTCCAGAGGTATGGTATCAGCTTACAGGAAAGAGCATTCATGTTCTCTGGTATGAATATTGCAATATGACAGGTCTACAGAGCTATGCTTACGACAAGACCTATTTGATGGATAAAGAGGTTGATGGTGATATAGTACTGGATTTTACAGGTGATGTTTCCTTTGCCGAAGGTATTGCCACAACTTCCTATATGGATCAGCAATTAGGAGGTATATACGATTGCTTTTCCGAAGACTTGCTCCTTGATATGCAGTCAGCAGATATTCTGATGATTAATAATGAGTTCTCCTATACAGACAGGGGGACTGCATTAGAAGGAAAAGCATACACATTTAGAGCCAATCCTAACAGAGTAGCTTTGATGGAGGATTTAGGCGCAGATGTGCTTGGTATTGCAAATAATCATGTGTATGATTATGATGAAGTGGGTTTTATGGACACCATAAATACACTAAAAGAAGCAAACATGCCATATGTTGGTGCTGGCGTTAATCTTGATGAAGCCAGCAAACCACTTTATTATATTGTTGGTGGCAGGAAAATAGCCATAGTTGCAGCTACGCAAATAGAGCGCACCTTGAATTACACAAAAGAAGCCACCCCTGTATCAGGTGGTGTTATGAAATGTCTTCATCCAGAGCTTTTTTGTGAAACTATTAAAGAAGCTAAAAGCAATGCAGATTACGTCATTGTTTTTGTTCACTGGGGAACAGAGGGAAATGCAAATTATGGTGCAGACCAGACAGCCTTAGCGTCGGCTTTTGTACAGGCGGGAGCAGATGCGATTATTGGCGGTCATACACACTGCCTGCAAACCGTGGAATATATGGGAGATGTACCTATATTTTACAGCCTTGGCAATTATTGGTTTTCAACAACTGGGAATATGCCGGCTGGATATGACACAGGTTTGGCGCAGCTTCGTATTACACCAGAGGGGCAAATAGAAGCATATTTTGTTCCCTGCTATTTTGAAGCAGGTGTAACCAGTAAATTAAGTTCAGAAGATTTGAGATATACAAGTATAATAGATAGCTTAAATCTTATGTCGACCACAGCGACAATAGACAAAAATGGTCATATTAGTAAAAAATAAACAGTATTCTAGCACTGCTAGAAAATAAGGAGGAATTTCTATGAGTAAGAAACCTGTAGTACTTATGGTTCTTGATGGATATGGTCTTAATGACAATCCAAAGGGCAACGCCATTGCAATGGCAAACACACCTGTTATGGATAAGCTGATGGCTGAGTGCCCATTTGTCCAGGGGCAGGCATCTGGAATGTTTGTTGGACTTCCTGATGGTCAGATGGGTAACTCAGAGGTTGGTCACATGAACATCGGTGCCGGCCGTATCATCTACCAGGATTTAACACGTATCACTAAGGCAATCAACGATGGTGAGTTCTTCAAGAACAAGGTTTTACTTGAAGCTATTGAAAATGCTAAAAAGACTGGCGGAGACATTCACCTTTGGGGTCTTCTTTCAGACGGTGGTGTACATAGCCACATCGAGCACCTTTACGGAATGCTTGAAATGTGCAAGAAGAACGGCCTTAAAAATGTTTACGTTCACGCTTTCCTTGATGGTCGTGATACTCCACCAGCATCTGGTAAGGATTTCTTAGCAACACTTCAGTCTAAGATGGATGAAATCGGAGTTGGTGCTATTGCATCTCTTTCTGGTCGTTATTACGCAATGGATCGTGATAACAACTGGGACCGAGTTGAGAAGGCTTACAATTCATTAGTTAAGGGCGAAGGTGTTCTTGCAACTTCAGTTCAGGATGCTATGCAGGCTTCTTATGATGATGGTGTTACTGATGAGTTCGTTCTTCCAACAGTTATCACTGATGCAGATGGCAAGCCACTTTCACTTGTAAAAGATGGCGACTCAGTTGTATTCTTCAACTTCCGTCCAGACCGTGCTCGTGAAATTACTAGAGCATTCTGCGATGACAAGTTTACAGGATTCGATAGAGAATTCCTTAATCTATATTATGCTTGCTTTAAGGATTACGATGAGACAATCCCTAACAAGCACATCGCTTTCGAAAAGGAGAGCATTACAAATACATTCGGCGAGTTCTTAGCTAATAATGGTAAGAAGCAGTTAAGACTTGCAGAAACTGAAAAATACGCACACGTTACATTCTTCTTCAACGGTGGTGTTGAAGAGCCTAATAAGGATGAAGAAAGAATCCTTGTTAATTCACCAAAGGATGTAGCTACATATGACCTTAAGCCTGAAATGTCGGCACCAGAGGTTGGAGCAAAGCTTGTAGAGGCTATCAAGTCTGACAAGTACGATGTAATCGTTATTAACTTTGCTAACCCAGACATGGTTGGTCATACTGGCGTTATAGATGCAGCTGTTGCAGCTGTAGAGCGTGTTGACTCACTTGTAGGAGATGCCGTAGAAGCAATCAAGGAAAAGGATGGAGCATTATTCATCTGTGCTGACCACGGTAATGCTGAGAAGATGATTGATTATGAGACAGGAGAGCCACACACAGCTCACACAACAAATCCTGTTCCATTTATCTTAGTTAACTACGATAGTGACTACACACTCCGCGAGGGCGGTGCTCTTTGTGATATCGCTCCTACACTTATCGAGATCATGGGTCTTGAGCAGCCAAAGGAGATGACTGGAAAGTCACTTTTAGTTAGAAAGTAGTCATTGGCCCCTTCGGGGGCACGATGATTATAAATAAAATAGAATAAAAAGAGAGAGGATTTGATTATGAAACCAATTAAAGAAGGAAAAGTAAGAGAAGTATACG
>CAMNPQ010000211.1 GCA_946548305.1 uncultured Pseudobutyrivibrio sp. | reverse complement strand
GCCTGTGCGGTATTTGGTGAGCAACAGCTTGTCACCATTTCTTACACCTACAATTACAGCAGGATTTATCCTGGGATACCTGGTATGCCCACAATCAGGGCATACTAGAGCTCTTTCATGCTTTGACAATTCATTTACACCACCACATTTTCCACAAAAGCGGTTTGCCTCGTACCAGTCAATGAGCTGAAAAGCTGTATAGCTGGCAAACACATAATGCTTTGGATACAAATAGTGGTCTCGTAGCTGTTTCATGGTGTAGAAATCAAAGCCCTTAGGGATGCTATTGCCTGTAATATGGAAATCATTAGCATAAAAAAAATTCTCACCATCAATTTCAAAAAGGTATATTCCATTTATTTTGTTGTCAAAATCTTTTGGTTTAGGAAATGAAATATTGTAATCGTGGTTATCTAGCTTAAGAAGTATTTTACCATTATCATATATAATTATCGGTGAATCAGAAGCTATTTTTGCTGTAGGATTAAAGCTGTTATTTAGTTTTTTAGGATATATATCTTGAATCATAGTCACCTCTTAAATGGTTTTGTGACATTTATTATGAGCCATAAAGAATAATAGTCAATAGAAAATTTAATATGACTTCTTGCTAACAATTTCATTGTTTTGTCAGCAAGAAGTCATATTGTATTTGTGTTAAAAAATATAAACAAAAAAGGTAACAATCTAAGTAAATTGTTACCTTACAACTTCTATATCGGTACAAGCTTTTAAAACTTAACCCCTATAAAATAATTTCTTTCAATTCTTATTAATTTCATTTTATAGCCAATGCGACTAAAATCAATAGATTACACAGAAACTTCACATTAAAAGTGCAAGGACAGGAATACACTATCTTTTTCATCCTGATTTATTCCTAAGTACCGCTTAGTAATTTCAAATGAAGAATGATTATATATACTCATTAGAAGAGCTGGATTTGTTCCTTTTTTGTATGCAAAATAACCAAAAGTTTTTCTGAGAGAGTGACAGCTAATGTGGCTCGAATCTGCTAAGGTCATAACAGCAGCTTTTTTTATAATTCTATAAGCTTGAATACGGCTAATAGGCGAATTGCTTTTATTTGATTCAAACAAATACTGGCAAGGTTCAATTTTCTTCAAATATATTTTTAGCGATAACAGTGCATCTAAAAGCTCTTTATTTATGGCTATAGATTGAAATTTATCTGTCTTTGATTCTTTGACTATCAAGTGAGAGCGAAAAATATTTTCTGCAAAATTAAAAACATCATCCCAAGTTAGTTTTAATAAATCACTGATTCTAAGAGCAGTATTTAACCCTGCAACTATGAGACAAAAGTTGCGAGGGTTTAGTTCTTCCTGTTTGTAGTAGTTAATAAAATTCTTTAATTCGTTCGAATTTCTAATTGGTTCTGTAGAACTCATAATTATGCATTCCTCCTTAGATAGTAACAATTTACTTAAAATGTTACATCCATTTTGTATGAATGGAATCAGAGTGTGCTACAGGAGGTAGAAAAATGCTTAGTTTAACACTAAAGGAAGGACAATCCATCAGTATTGGAGAAGATATCAAAGTGATGTTTGCAGGAGCTGAATCGGGGCGCATCAAAGTGCTTGTGGAGGCTCCAAGAAGTTTTGAAATAGCACGAGAAGATAAAGAAGAGGACTATGTAAAGCATGCAAAGATTTCAGAGCAGGCAAAAGAAAAGATAGGTCACATCTATAAACAGGAACGCGAAAAAAGAAAACATAAGGAATTGGTGGAAAAAAGGAAGCTTGAAATGATGGATAAATCAATGAAGCTGCCACCAATAAAGTAGGTAATAATGTCATTTCAATCCTAGGTCAACGAAGTGACTTATTATATAGCCACCAAGGTGGCAAGTAAAATTTAACAAGAGAGTCCAAGGATGGATATCTTAAAAGGCGCAATTTGAATGAAAGGTAATCAAATTATGCGTTGAAACCATATTTAGTTTCAAGGAGGAAAAATATTATGGTAGTACAACACAATATGCAGGCTATGAATGCCTCAAGAATGCTTAACGTTACAACTGGTTCTCAGGCTAAATCTACAGAGAAACTCTCATCAGGTTATAGAATTAATCGTGCAGCTGATGATGCAGCAGGTCTTTCAATTTCAGAAAAAATGCGTAAGCAGATTAGAGGTCTTGATAGAGCATCTACAAATGCTCAGGATGGTGTTTCAGCAGTGCAGACAGCAGAAGGTGCTCTCACAGAAGTACACTCTATGCTTCAAAGAATGAATGAGTTGGCAGTTCAGGCAGCTAACGGAACAAATTCAACAACTGACAGACAGTCCATTCAGGACGAGATAGATCAACTTACAACAGAAATTGATCGTGTTGCAGTAACAACAAAGTTCAACGAAACTTATCTTCTTAAGGGGGATGGTTCTAAAACAGAGCATCTTGTAAATGCGCATGATGCAGGCTTAGAGGGAACTTTTACAGACAAGGGTGTAACGGCTGAGTTCAAGCTTGACAGTGAGCTTAAAGATGGCGAAAAGATTAAGATTGCTGGCAAAGAGTATACAATCGGTGGTACAGATACTGATGCTGTAGCTAATTACAAAGCTAATGACGCTGCATTTATGGCTCAGGCAGTATCTACTGGTGATAGCATCACTGATAAAGAGACTGGAACTACATATACTATAGTTGACAAGGTTGCAAATGATGCTTCGCTATTCGTGAACGACAAAACAAAGTTTACTGTAACTTATGCTAATGGTGAAACAGAGGACTTTGAGGTCGGAGAAGCCGCAGGCAAGATTGGTAAAACAGCAGCTAAGGAACTGGTAGATACAGTTTTAAAGGATGGCGGTTCTGTTAAGCTTACACAGGATTCAAACGAAAAAGCTCGTGATGTTGCAATAGTAGATTCTCTTGTAACCACTGGTACATCACGTGAAATCAGTTCAATTAATGCTACTATAGTAGGAGCAGATGGTTCTGAATCAGGAACTGTTACAAAGCTTTTAACAGCAGCCAGAGCTGTTGATTCTACAACCTTTGCTGGCTCAGCAGCACAGCTTACAAATGGTGATGCTGTTACAATCGGTGGTACAAAATACAATGTAACATCATCAGAAGCAAAAAGCGCATCTGATATAGCAAGCATTGTCAATAACCTAAAAGAAGGCGATGCTGTCATCATTAAACGTCAGGCTGGTGCAAATGCTGCAACAGGTGCAGAGTCATATCAGGCTCGTACACTCACTGTTGGTGATACCACTAATGCTATTACAGATACTTTCTCTGTAGATGATATTTTATCTACGATTGAAGATGGGGATCAGGTGGCTTTTTATATTGCTGATGAGCATGTAACAGGTCAAGGTGCTGCTGGTTCTGCAGGAGTACAATGGACTGATACAACAAATAAAGCTGCTTTCACAACAACAGCTGCAACTGCAAGCGATACTCCTTCAAACATGAGTCTTTATACAGTAGTAGGCGATACTTCTACAGCTGGTACAAGTGACACCATTACAAAGAATGAGGCTCTTTCTAAAATAGCTGATGAACTCAAGAAAGCTTCTTCTGTAGGTGCTGACAAGGAAGCTGCAGTAAAGAACAATCTTGATGGCTCATTTGAAATTACAAAGGGTTCTGTTGAATACAAGGATGCATTATCATTCAATCTTCATGTAGGTGCCGATGCAGACATGACAAACAAGATTACTGTTGACATAAACGAAATGTCTTCTGCTTACTTAGGTGTAAAGGGACTCAATGTAAATGATGAAAGTGGAATGGCTGCTACATATGCTATTGATGCGATTGCTGATGCTGTATCAAGGGTATCTACACAGAGATCTGCACTTGGTGCTATCCAAAACAGATTAGAGCACACAATCGCTAACGTAGACAACGTAGTAGAGAACACAACAGCTGCTGAGTCTCGTATCCGTGATACAGATATGGCTGATGAGATGGTTACATACAGCAAGAATAACATTCTTGCACAGGCTGGTCAGTCAATGCTTGCACAGGCTAACCAGTCTACTCAGGGGGTTCTTTCTATTCTTGGCTAATCTACCTGATGAACATAGCATTTTTTGCATGATGCTTAGTATATGGCAAAGTACAAATGCAGGGTTTCGCATATGCGAAGCCCTGCACTATTTTTGCTTAAATGCTTGGCTAGAGTAAAATTTTTATCGGAAAATTAAACAAATAAAAAAGAACATCCTTCTT
>CAMNPQ010000210.1 GCA_946548305.1 uncultured Pseudobutyrivibrio sp. | reverse complement strand
AGCGCCTTTTCCACAAACTGCACATTTTGCCATGATTGCACCTCCTTGTAATAATTTTCAAACGAATGTTGCAATTTTCCGCAACGAAGAAATTATAACAAAGCAAAATCTAAAATGCAATGATTTTTTTGAATAATTCCCCATTTAATTAAAATAATAGGCATTGAAAACTTTGGCTGCTAATGGAGCGGCATATTTACTGCCGTATCCTGCCCCCTCCATTATTACTGCTATGGCAAGCTTATTGCCATCATCATCAGTAGCATAGCCCACAAACCATGAGTGGGTGGTATTTTTATCTGTTGTATATTCTGCAGTACCGGTTTTTCCATAGACCTTTAAATCGCCAAAATCCACACTGTCTGCTGTTCCATCACTTACAACAGCTTCCATGTATTCATTTAATGTGGCAACTTCCTCTGAGGACAATAATTTACCATAAGCTTCTGGCTTATTTTCACTGACAATATCCCCCTCTGCGCTCACGAGCTTTTCTGCCATATAGGGTTTCATCAAATTGCCGTCATTTGCAATGGCAGAAACAATCATACACATATGCAAAGGTGAAACTGTGGTAGAACCTTGCCCTATTGCAGTTTGAGCGATAATGCTTTCAGAAGTATCTTCATCTATGGAAAACTTAGATTTTTTAGTGTTTCCTAAATCACCTGGCAAGGTGGTATTGAATAATAAATCCTCAGCAGTGTCAACAAAGCCTGCTCTGTCTAGATTTATTCCCATATATGCGTAGGCACTGTTGCAGGAATTCGAAAAAGCCTTAAGCAAATCCTCCTGTCCATGGGATTTGTTGCTGCTACAGTGTATTTTATAATCATCCACCTCTATAGAGCCTTTGCAGTTATAACTGAAATCATCATTCCCATTATTTTCTCTAAGATATGCAATGGTTGTCACTATCTTAAAGGTTGAGCCTGGCGGGTATGCGCCAGCAATAGCCCTGTTCAAAAGAGCAGAATTATTTTTGCTTTCATCAGTGATATCATCCCAGTAGATACTGATGGTATTTGGGTCGTAATCTGGTTTTGAAACCATAGCAATGACTTTTCCAGTGTCTGGTTCAATGGCAATAACTGCTCCATCATACATTCCCAAGCCCTCATAGGCTGCCTTTTGAGTCTCATAGTCAAAGGTAGTGTAAAGGCTGTCTCCTGGGCTTTTTTGACCAGTCAGATTATTGTTTATCTGATCAGAAAGGGAAATGTGGCTTTTAAGTAAATCAAATGAATACCTGGCTTCTAAGCCCGACATGCCTTTTCCAACATAGCCTATGGCATGACAAAAAAGCCTTTCATCTGGGTACTCTCTTTGTTCATTTCTATCGCTATCCAAGGTAGTTTTAGCTATCACGTGACCATCAGCCGTATAAATAGCACCCCGTGACACGTCATCTGCAAATACCGAAAATCGGGAATTGTAGGCATTATAAATAAAATCCCTTGACCCCACCTGCACAAAACGTGCTAGATAGGCAATCATCACTATAAATATAATTGCAAACAATGCAGCAACCACATATATTTCTTTTCTTATTGTGCGTTTACTATTTTTCGTCATATAAAATACCTAGTCTATATAAAACAAATCCTCTGAACATTCAGCAATATAAAAACAAATAAACATTGATAACAGAGAGCTTCCTCCATAGCTTACAAAAGGCAGTGTCACTCCTGTTGAAGGTATAAACTTAATAACGCCACCTACATTTAAAATTGTCTGAATAGAAAAAACTATGGCTATCCCATTTACCACCAGCATATAAAAGCTGTCTGAGCAGGAAAACGCGATATTGAATAATATAACGCATGTACACATAAAACATATCAATAGGCAAACACCTACAATGCAGCCTAATTCTTCACATACTGCGGCAAAAATAAAATCCTTGGTCACAACGGGAATCTTTAGAGGGGAGCCCTTTGTAAAGCCTGAGCCAAACCAGCCTCCCGTGCCAATAGCAAATAAGGATTGGGATATTTGGTAGCCTTTATCATCCACCACCGATAAAGGGTCAGACCATGCTATAAATCTGGACTGAATATGGGGGAACAAATTGTAGGCAAGCATACCTCCCACTGATGCAACTAAAAGCTCCAGCCCCAGCACAACATAATTTTTATAGGCTATAAAAATAATAAAAAGATATGTGACTAAAAATATTAAAGCTGTACCCAAATCCTTTGAAAAGACCAAAATAAGAACCTGGACTCCTGCCCCTATAGAGGCAAACAAAAAGCCTCTAAAATCCCTATAGGTGACAATCGCTGCACTAATGAAAAACAGATAGGAAAGCTTTACAAATTCACTGGGTTGAATACTGATGCTTCCAAAGGTCAATGACAGCTTGGCACCATATTCCACTTCACCAGCGACACATACTATCAGCAGTAAAAATATACCAATTGCCGCAAAGGGAAGCATTAGCTTTTCTATGTTTTTTATTTTTCTGAGAATAAAAACAACTATCGAAGCCAAAATAACAGATATCAATGAAAATACAAACTGTCTTATAGCATAATCCTTAGCCAGTCTCTCTAAAAATACAAAGCTAAAACTTAAAAACAATAGCATGTTATTTATCAAAGCCTTTGAAGTGGGAATGGTGAGTCTATTGATGTTTATTCCTATTAGTCCAAACAAACATAGCTGCAAGACCATAAGCACCAGGTAGGATACGTCCTCCTTTACTAAAAACAGAATAACTGATGCGTTTACTAAAAATAAAACCACCATTACAGACTGTATAGTTGTTAGAATACCAGCAACCACCTCGTTTAATTTAGCCTCAAAAAGCTGTATTAAATCAATAACTGTAAACACAGAAATAAAAGCTAAAATAGTGATTCTGGAAAATGAAATAAATACACTAATCAACTTATTCTACTCCTCTTTTCAAATGACCTCTTGTGAAATCAAATGGGATTTTTACAATTTCATCTTTTAAAAATACCTTTTCATAAAGCTCTAAAATCTCTTTTGTTTCATCAGCTGATTCAACTGTAAAATCAAGCCTAAGCTCCCTTACTCCCAAATCTAAAATATCCTGTTTTGCATCAAAGCCAATGTATTTTTTGCTGTTATAAATTGTGTTGTAGCAATAATCGCAGTTGCATTTGACTATCAAATTCTCATTTTTTCTATCCACAAGGGTAATGGTACTGTTTGATTTATTGCAGCAAGCATTGTTTTTCATGGTGCAATTAGCTGTAACCATCATAGGAATACGGCTATAGACAATCATCTGGGAAGCATTGTTGTTCCTGTGCTTTAGCTCTTTAACAGATAATTCATAAGGAATGCAGTTTCGTTTATAATCAGCTTTAAAAAATCCTTTAATACTACGATTGTTAAAAGTGTAAAGTCTATGGTCTAAAATGATTTTATCCTTAGGATATCCTGAATCTGACAGATATCCCAGGCAGTCAAAAGAAGTGGCAATTACTCCACTTGCCCTCTCGTCAATGGTGATTTTATTAATATATTCATCCCTAAGTACTGTAGGCAGATAAATATAAATATCACCATTAAATACACTAACAGCCTTTTCAAATAGCTTTTGTGGCACACCAATGGCTTTCACAAAAGGAAATTCCCTAAGTACATTTAGCTGAGCTTCATCCGTAACAGTGACAAAGCACTCTGGCATATTACTTGAATTAACAGCTTCCTCAAGCTTCTTGAAAGGCTTGATAGTTTTAGGATTGCTGTAAAAACTATCTGATAAAATCTGTAGTGCCTGCCTTCTGGCATTTTTTATGACAGACACAGGTAAAAATATGTCGTCATCATAATCTATATTTATTTTATTGATTGCAAAGGAAGTGTTTCCCAAGCCAGTAACAGCTTTTATTATGTCTTCCTTTGATGTAGCCTTGCTTTTTGCCTTTTCTATTATGGCTGAGGTTGATTTTCCAATATGCCCCACCTCATCCTCAAAGGTTATTTCAAACTCTTTTCCAAGCCTTGCTATTACCCTGCAATTTACTTTTATTTTTTCTTCATCTATATCTATTTTTTCCTGATTTTTAGTATGACCAGGTGCCTCAAAGGTAATCATTTCAGGACCATTATGTTTAGTGAGATATAGCGAGGTAAAACCACTTCTATTACCAAAATTTAACAAGCGTGTAATATCCTCATCCTTGACAGCATAATTTTTGGCACCTTTATATAAATACCGATCCAAGTAATGCCTATATACACTCACAACACCTGCGGCATATTCTAATTGTTTCATTCTGCCTTCATTTTAAAA
>CAMNPQ010000209.1 GCA_946548305.1 uncultured Pseudobutyrivibrio sp. | reverse complement strand
GATTTCTCCGCTTCGCATAAAAAGCTCCGCTTGAGAAATATAATAGCTTGTTAGCTACGTACTCAAATAAATATAATGCTTGTAGCCGTGACGAGTTCGTAGGATTTTACCGCCACTCGGCGACAGCGCAAGCCTCAGCCTTTAGTGCTTTTTTATAGTCTACCATCCACTGGTCGTAGCCTTCCACCATAGCTGGATCTGGCTCCATTGTAGTAGATTCCTGACCAGCAAATACCTTTTCATCCAGATATTTCTGAAGGTCTGCTGTCTTGTCATCACGGATGCAGTAGTTGGCAAGCACTGCCATACCCCAAGCTCCGCCTTCACCTGCAGTAGCCATTACAGTGATAGGTGCATTTAAAGCAGCTGCAAGAACAGACTGACCTACACCCTTTGTCTTGAAGAAGCCGCCATGACCTGTGATAGATTTTATAGAAACCTTCTCCTCTTTAAGCAAAATATCATTGCCTATCTTTAGCACGCCAAGTGCGCCATAAAGATTTGAACGCATGAAATTTGCCAGAGTAAATTTTGCGTCAGGCTGACGAACAATCATAGGACGTCCTTCGTTTACACCAACTACTGGCTCACCGCCAAAATAATTGAAGGAAACTACCCCACCACAATTAGCATCTTCTGTAAGAGCCTTGCGGTAAAGTGTTCCGTAGATATCATTCATAGAAACATCTACACCAAATGCATCTGCAAATTCTTTGAAAATACCTACCCATGAATTAAGGTCAGATGTACAGTTATTGCAGTGAACCATGGCAACTGCTTCACCTGTAGGTGTTGTAACCATATCAATTTCCTCGTATGGCTTTGAAAGTGGTTTATCCAAAACAACCATTGAGAAAACTGATGTACCAGCAGACACATTTCCTGTTCCTACTGAAACTGCATTTGTCGCTACCATACCTGTGCCTGCATCACCTTCTGGTGGAGCAAGTGGACAGCCTGGCTCTAAATCTCCTGTAGGGTCTAATAGCTTTGCTCCCTCTGGTGTAAGTGTACCAGCATCATCACCTGCTACAAGCACCTGTGGAAGTAAATCCTCTACCTTTGTAGAAACGCCATGTGCGCTTGCAAGCTTATTGAACTTTTCAAGCATTGCCTTGTCGTACTGACATGTAGATGAGTCGATTGGGAACATTCCCGATGCTTCTCCGACTCCTGCCACCTTGCGTCCTGTCATTTTATAATGAACGTACACTGCAAGTGTCATGAAATATGCAACATTTGGAACATGTGGCTCTTTGTTAAGTATTGCCTGATAGTAATGAGAAATACTCCAGCGTTGAGGCATGTTAAAATTAAGCTCCTTGCTAAGCTCTGACGCTGCCTCACCTGTGATTGTGTTTCTCCATGTTCTAAATGGCACTAAAAGATTGTCGTCCTTATCAAATGCCAGATATCCGTGCATCATGGCAGAAAAACCAATAGCACCAATCTTTGTAAGCTTTACATCATATTTATTATTAACATCAATCTTTAGCTTTCCATAGCAATCTTGAACGCCTGCCCACACCTCTTCAAGAGGATATGTCCAGATACCATTATCCAAATGGTTTTCCCACTCATGATCGCCCTGTGCCAAAACCTTGTTGTCTTCATCCACAAGAACCGCTTTAATTCTAGTGGAGCCAAATTCTATACCAAGGGCTGTCTTTTTTCCCTCGGCAATCATATCATTAATATTCATTCGCAAATCCCCCCTAGGTTTTGTTTACGTGGCATCGTAGTACTCCGTGCATGCCAAGGTTGTGAGCCACGTATTAAAAATATACAGCTTAGCACGTAAAATTAAAGATAGCTTGTAGCTATCAAGCTCTGAATATTTCCAAAGGAGACATGTAGTCGACGAAGGAAATACTCAGGCTTGAGAGCGTAACAAGCGAGCCTCAACCTAAATTGCTAAGCGTCCGTTTTACTCACCAAATACGGCGAGGTAATCCTTCTGGAATTTTTCGATTCCAGCTGTGGTAAGTGGATGAACAGCCATCTGCTCAATTACCTTATATGGTACAGTTGCAATGTCTGCACCTGCAAGAGCACAATCGTGAACATGGATAGGATTGCGAATAGAAGCAGCAATGATTTCTGTCTCATAGCCATAGATATCAAAAATGTCTGCGATGTCACGGATGAGTTCGATACCTGGCTGGTTGATGTCATCAAGACGACCAAGGAATGGTGAAACGTATGTAGCGCCAGCGTTTGCAGCGAGAATAGCCTGGTTTGCTGTAAAGATAAGTGTAACATTTGTCTTGATGCCTTCTGCTGAAAGAACCTTTACAGCCTTGAGACCTTCAAGAGTCATAGGAATCTTTACAATCATATTTGGATGAAGAGCTGCAATTTCACGGCCTTCCTTAATCATGCCTTCTGCGTCAACTGTTGTAGCCTTTACCTCACCTGAGATAGGACCATCTACGATAGATGCAATTTCCTTAAGAATTTCTTCCTGGCTACGACCACCCTCTTTAGCAATAAGAGATGGGTTTGTAGTAACTCCACAGATTACGCCAAGTTCATTTGCTTTTCTAATTTCCTCAATTTTTCCAGTGTCAACGAATAGCTTCATTTTAATTTCTCCTTTTTTCTTAAAACTTGCTCAAATTAATTAACCTATGACAGTCCTCCGTAAATTTCTAATCGTTATTGATATCGCTTTCGCTATACTCATCAATAACAATAAGAAATTTATCTTCGGAATTACTAGCATTCCAAATTTTATATTTTGGGGGTATCGCTTTCGCTATACTCACACCAAAAACACAAAATTTGGTTTAGGATCTGCTTTTAACTTGAGCAACACTACAATAATTACCAATACAATGATAATTGTAATATTATGCCACCACCTCTTCAATCAAATTAATGACTTAGTAATGGCACAATTTTTACTTCCATAACTCATGCGACAGACGGGTTTATTTTCCAAATACAAGGCTACCAAGGGCAAGGTCACGCTTGAAATCACGGATTTTTGTGTCCTTGTCAATGTAAACAGCCTCGATACCCATAGCTGACGCCCAATCACCCATCTGCTCTGCTGTTAAATCGTAAGAGAATGCTGTATGGTGTGCACCCCCAGCGAGAAGCCAAGCTTCTGTACCTGTATAAAAATCTGGCTGTGGTGTCCAGAAATTGATAGCTGTAGGAAGCTTTGGAAGTGGCTTTTCTACCTTCTTGCAATCTACATCCTGGATGATGAGACGGAATCTATTGCCAAGGTCGATAAGAGATGTAGCAATACCCTTTCCTTCCTTTGACTGGAATACCAGACGAGCTGGGTCTTCTCTGTCACCCATTGAAAGTGGCTGAACCTTAATCTGAATTGGTCCTTCTGCCATACTTGGGCAAACCTCAAGCATGTGTGCCTGGATGATACCTTCCTTACCCTTTACCAGGTTGTAGGTGTAGTCCTCAAGCATTGATGTACCCTTTGCATCCTTGATGCCAGTAGTCATTATCTTCATAAGGCGAACCATTGCAGCTACCTTCCAGTCACCTTCTGCACCAAAGCCATAGCCTTTTTCCATAAGACGCTGAATAGCAAGACCTGGAAGCTGCTGTAATGAACCTAAATCACCAAAGTGTGTAACGATTGCCTGATAGTTTTTCTCCTCAAGGAATCTTTCAAAGCCAAGCTCTATCTTTGCCTGAACTGCAACATGCTTCTTGAATTCCTCTGGGTCTCTACCCTCAAGGCAGATATCATATTTATCATAGTACTCATCAACAAGTACATTTACATCTGACTGAGATACAGCATCAACAGCCTTTGCGATTTCGTTTACCGGGTAAGCATCTACTTCCCAACCGAACTTAAGCTGAGCCTCTACCTTATCACCCTCTGTAACTGCAACGTTTCTCATGTTGTCAGCTACACGCATTACACGAATGTGGCTAGATTCTACAACACCTACTGCTGTACGCATCCAAGATGCAAGCTTCTCCTGAACCTCAACATCCTGCCAGTAGCCTACGATTGTCTTTCTCTCGATGCCCATTCTTGAAAGGATGTGTGCGTATTCTCTGTCTCCATGTGCAGCCTGGTTTTCGTTCATGAAATCCATATCCATTGTGTCGTATGGAATCTCGCGGTTGTACTGTGTATGTAAATGGCAAAGTGGCTTCCTAAACTCCTGAAGTCCTAAAATCCAAGATTTAGCTGGAGAAAATGTGTGCATCCATGTAATTACACCTGCACATGTTGGGTCGTTGTTTGCCTCGTTGAATGTGCGTCTGATTACTTCATTTGTAATCATTGTTG
>CAMNPQ010000208.1 GCA_946548305.1 uncultured Pseudobutyrivibrio sp. | reverse complement strand
TTATAAAATCATTCTTATAGATGAAAATGGAAATGAACCAGCTAATGGTCAGTATGGCGAGATATGCGTTGCAGGTCCTACGCTGGCACTGGGCTACTATAAAAATTTAGAGCGCACAAATCAGGATTTCATTCAAAATCCTTTAAATAATAGATATAGAGAGTTAATATATAAGACTGGTGATGTGGGAAGAATACTGCCTGATGGCAATATTGAATTTCATGGTAGAAAAGACCGTCAAATCAAGCATATGGGACATCGAGTGGAGCTTGATGAGATAGAGGCAGCAGCCAGTGCTCTAGAGGGCGTTGGAGAGAATGCGGTAATATATGATGACAAAAATGAGGTTCTTGTGCTATATTATGTGGGCAAGGCTTCGGTAAAAGAGCTTTCAGCTGGACTTCGTGGAATTATACCAGGCTTTATGGTGCCGCGTAAAATGGTAAATCTGGAAAGCTTACCCAAGTTGCCAAACAGTAAAATTGATTTAAAAGAGCTTGAAAGGATGTATAGAAATGAAAAATAAAGTTCTTGAAATATTAGAAGGTGTTAGACCTGATATTGACTATGAGACTGAGGACAATTTAGTAGATGGTGGAGTATTAGAATCCTTTGATATCGTCGCAATCATTGCTCAGTTTGAGTCTGAATTTAATATAGAAGTAGAGCCACAGTATCTTACAGCAGCTCATTTTAATTCTTTGGATGCTATGGTTTCACTTGTGGAGCTGCTTAGCAAATAATGAATACACCAGCATATATTTTTAATTTAGATATATTAAAATCCAGGATAGATAAAATAAAGGCTTTAGTTCCAGATGTAGAATTAACCTTTTCTATAAAGGCTAATCCCTTTTTGGTGCCCTATGTTTATGATATGGTTCGTCATGTAGAGGTGTGCAGTCCAGGGGAGTTGGCTATTTGTAAAGAAAATAATGTGCCAGCTTCAAAGATAATATATTCAGGACTTTTAAAGGAAGAATGGGATATATTAGAGGCTGTTAAATACGGCGTAGACATTATCACAGCTGAGAGCCCTAGGCAGCTGAGGCTTATAGAGCAGGTGTGCGACGCACATGATATAAAGGCAAAAGTATTGCTTCGCCTCACATCTGGAAACCAGTTTGGAATGGATGAGGATACAATCCTTGATTTGATGAAAAGCATTACAAATTATTCCCATGTTAATATAGTGGGCATTCATTATTTTTCTGGCACACAAAAGGTCAGAGAAGCAAAGTTTACAGCTGATAAAAATAATCTGGACTCTTTATTTGACGCATTGAAAAATCAGTTGGGTTATGATGTCCCATTTTTAGAGTTTGGACCAGGTGCAGGTGTAGAATATTTTGATGCACCATCAGATGAAAAGGATTTTGCAAATTTTGAAGTAGCACTTCCACTGATAAAAGAATTGTCTGAAAAGGTTAAGCTTGGCATTGAAATGGGCAGGTTTATTGCCAGCCCTTGCGGTCGCTTTGAAACTGAAATCAAAGAGATAAAAAAATCCAAGGGTATCAATTATGTAATAGTGGATGGAGGAATACATCATCTCAACTATTTTGGACAGATACAAGGGATGAAGATACCTGATATTTCCCTTAACGAAAATAGAGATGGCAAAGATAAGTATTGCATTGTTGGAAGCCTGTGTACAACGGCAGATGTGCTGGTAAGAGAGGTGGAGCTGCCCAAGCTTTCAGAAGGGGATATCCTTACATTTAACAGATGTGGTGCGTATTCTGTCACGGAAGCACCTAATCTTTTCCTGTCTAGACGTATGCCTTTAGTTTATGTGGAAAGCAGCCAGTTTGGGAAAAAACTGCTTAGAGATGGATTGGAGTCGTATCGATTTAATGGTGGACAAAATTAAGCTTTTTGCAAAAAAGGATTTTATGAAATCCTTCTTCATATGTTTTTTTATAGCTTTTCTTTCTTTTTTACCTTTCGTAATTAAGGGGGAAGGCTTTTTTGTGTTAACAAATGACTTTAACGACCAACAGATTCCTTTTACGATAGGGCTGCATAATGCACTTTTAGATAGTGGAATCAGTGGTTTTAGCTGGGATATAGATTTGGGTACATCCACTATGGATGGTTTTAGTTTTTATGAGCTGGGAAGTCCGTTTTTCTGGCTGAGTATGCTTTTTCCAGCTAATGCTTTTCCATATATAGTTGCCTGGCTTTTTATGTTGAAGTTTGCCTTTGCAGGTGTGACATCTTGCTTTTACTTAAAAAGATTTGTAGGGGATAGCAAATGGGCAGTGCTTGGCTCTGTGCTGTATGCATTCTCAGGCTTTTCTCTTTTGAATTTGGTGTTTTATCATTTTCATGATGCAATTGTATTCTTTCCACTTTTGCTGATTGGACTGGAAAGATACAAAGAAAAGAAGGACTATAAGTTTTTTATAATTACTATTTTTTTAAACTGTATAATTAATTATTTCTTCTTTGTGGGTGAAGTGGTATTTCTGATTATCTATTATTTGTTTAGATTTGCCCGCAAAGATATCAAAGGAATGCTCATAGATATGGTGCAATGCGTGGGCTGTGGCATTCTAGGAGTGGGTATGGCAGCATTTGTGTTTATACCTAACATTATTTTTATTTCTGGCAATCCAAGAACTGGCAGCTTTTCGGGCATTTTAAATATGCTAACAAACTCTCTTACAGAGTACATGTATATTGTGAAAAACCTGCTGCTTCCAAATGAGACAATCACAGATATTAGTGCTGTTTATACCAGCAGATTTTCCAGCCATGGTTTTTATCTACCGATGATTGGTCTGGTATTGATAATTGCTTATTTGACTAAGAAAAGGGACTGGCTGTCAAAAATAATAATTTATCTTGCTGTTGCAAGCTTTATCCCACTGCTTAGTGATGTCTTTTATATGTATAGTGCTGCCCAGATGAGATGGTGGTACATGTTTGCTTTGATGGGAATACTGGCATCTGTCAGAATGTTAGAAGAGCCTGATTCAGCGGCAATAAAATTGGGCACAGGAATTTATATTGGGTTGATAGTGGTATTTATGGTGGTTTTAAATATATTTAAGGCTATTAACCTGAATGATGTGAACTGGATTTCAAATCCAAATAGACTATATACTCATGTGGGACTTACAATAGTTGGTGCTGTGATAACTTGCGTCATAGCA
The DNA here is from genome assembly GCA_946548305.1 of uncultured Pseudobutyrivibrio sp. Classification (GTDB taxonomy): domain Bacteria; phylum Bacillota; class Clostridia; order Lachnospirales; family Lachnospiraceae; genus Pseudobutyrivibrio. The sequence continues at coordinate 1,134 of CAMNPQ010000208.1, read as the reverse complement.
GTTCAGCCCCAGGTAAATTACAAGAATATACTTCGGACAGTTTCGATTTTTTCGTTGGGACTATTGTTTTCCACAATGTTTATATATAAGACCTGCGACTGGCTGGGGCTTCAGGCATACAAGCAGAGATTTCAAGTGGCAACCCAGTTGGAACTACCCAATAATCAGTATCGTCTAAACGATACTATGAATTTGATTAGCATGACAGCTCATGTGGCTGGATTTACAAATCAGTCCTCTACAGATACGAATAGTATCCGTGATTTTGAGGATATCTTTGATTACTATGCAGAAGTAGTAGGTATGCCCAAAAATGATATACCTGGGTTAGCAGAACTTTTGGCGGGAAAATATTATATTGCTTTTTCTAATCAAGAGGGACTTGTGGTGGATGAATATGACACAGATTTGGGCACTGTTTACCTCATGGAGCGAGGGGCTTGTCCTATAGGATTTGCTGTGGATTCATACATAACCATGGAAGAACTAAAATCCATGGATGTAAATTCCAGAGCAATAGCACTTTTGGACAGTGTAGTGCTGGATGAGGACAGCCTGACAGAAGGAATAAAGGCAGACTTACCTGAGAAGAAGGCTTCAGACATAGATTTAGAAACTTCTGTGTCAGATTATGTAACGGAACACACTTATGGCTCTGTACTGGGCTTTAATAAAGATGGTCATGGTATGACCTGCCTCACAGGCTATGATGAGGACACCTATGTGTATTTTAGTGTGCCTTATGACGCAGGCTGGACAGCCACAGTAGATGGCGAGAAGACAGACATAATTGAATCTGGTGGCATGATGCTGATAAAGGTTCCAGCTGGGCAGCATAATGTGGTGTTTAAATATGTGACACCAGGGCTGATGGTTGGCGGCATTATCACAGGTATTAGCTGGGCGGTGTATGCTATTATTATAGTGGTGAGTAAGAGGAAGAATTTAAAGCTGGCATAATTGCCATGGTGAGGAATACAAATGAAAGAATTCAACACAACTGGTGTGTGCATATCTGAAAAGCATTATATGGTGGATGTCTCAGACAAAGTTGAGAAAATCAAAAAATTAGTGGATGAAGGTAAATATTTCACAATAAATCGTGCTCGTCAATATGGCAAGACCACTACTTTG
>CAMNPQ010000207.1 GCA_946548305.1 uncultured Pseudobutyrivibrio sp. | reverse complement strand
CTGGTTGTCGAGGTTGCACAGCATTTGGGTGACGATACAGTTCGTTGTATTGCCATGGGTCCTACAGACGGTTTAGTACGTGGAATGGATGTAGTAGCTACAGGAGCACCTATTTCGGTTCCTGTTGGTGAGGCTACACTTGGTCGTATTTTCAACGTACTTGGTGAAGCTATTGATGAGCAACCAGCACCTGAGGGTGTTGAGAAGATGCCTATCCATAGGAAAGCACCTTCGTTTGAGGAGCAGGCAACATCAACAGAAATGCTTGAGACAGGTATTAAGGTCGTTGACCTTCTTTGCCCATATCAGAAAGGTGGAAAGATTGGTTTGTTCGGTGGTGCCGGTGTAGGTAAAACCGTACTTATTCAGGAGCTTATCCACAACATCGCTACTGAGCACGGTGGATATTCAGTATTCACAGGTGTAGGTGAGCGTACTCGTGAAGGTAATGACCTTTACTACGAAATGAAGGAATCAGGGGTTATCGACAAAACCTGCATGGTTTTCGGTCAGATGAACGAGCCACCTGGAGCCAGAATGAGAGTTGGTCTTACTGGACTTACAATGGCTGAGTACTTCAGAGATAAGGGTGGAAAGGATGTGCTTCTTTTCATCGATAATATCTTCCGTTTTACTCAGGCTGGTTCAGAGGTTTCAGCCCTCCTTGGTCGTATGCCTTCAGCCGTTGGTTATCAGCCAACACTTCAGACAGAGATGGGCGCTCTTCAGGAGCGAATTACATCTACAAAGAATGGTTCAATTACATCAGTACAGGCTGTATACGTGCCTGCCGACGATTTAACTGACCCAGCTCCAGCTACAACCTTCGCACACTTGGATGCTACCACAGTACTTGAGCGTTCTATCGCCGAGCTTGGTATTTATCCAGCGGTAGACCCACTTGGTTCTACATCTCGTATCCTTGACCCACGTATCGTTGGTCAGGAGCACTTCGAGGTTGCCCGTGGTGTACAGGAGATTCTTCAGAAATATAAGGAATTACAGGATATCATCGCTATCCTTGGTATGGATGAGCTTTCAGAAGAGGATAAGCTTGTAGTTAACCGTGCTCGTAAGATTCAGAGATTCTTGTCACAGCCATTCTTCGTAGCTGGTCAGTTTACCGGTCTCGAAGGAAAGTATGTGCCAATCGCTGAGACAGTACGTGGCTTCAAGGAAATCCTTGAAGGTAAGCATGATGACATCCCAGAGAGCTACTTCCTTAACGCTGGTACAATCGACGAGGTTCGTGCCAAGATGAACGAGAACAAATAGGAGGTGGCGTAAATGGCAGATAACACCTTTAAGGTATCAATCATCACGCCAGAGCGTAGCTTTTATGAGGGAGAAGCTACAATGGTTGAATTTAATACTGCCTGTGGTGAGATTGGCGTTCTGCCAAAGCATATACCACTTACCACAGTAATCGCGCCAGGTATCTGTACTATTACAGAGGCTGATGGTGTGAAAAAAGCAGCTATACATGCGGGCCTCGCTGAGATCCTCCCAGATAGGGTAACATTGCTTGCCGAAATTGCTGAGTGGCCAGACGAGATAGATGTAGAGCGAGCTAAAAAGGCTGAGGAAAGAGCTAAGAATCGTTTAGCACAAAAGGATGCAAGTCTTGATGTGCTAAGAGCGGAAATGGCCTTGAAGAAAGCATTAGTTCGACAAGATATTAGAAACTAGAGTGTAAATGAACCGTTGGAGGTAGTATAATGATTGATGCTGAAACCAAAAGAGACATAGAAGAGCTAAAAAGACAGCTAAAAAAGTTTGAGAGCGAAGAAGAGCGACTGCACAAAGAGCTTGAGGAACTTAGAAGCCAAAAGAACGAAGTGAAGGAAAAGCTAAAAGCTCTCAGCAATGATGAACAGTATCAGCAGGATATGCTGACAATGGTTTATAAACAGCGCCATGGTGGCGATGGACACTAATGAAATTAATAGGTAAAACTATGATTAGGCATTTGGCACCGCTTGAAGCGGTGCCATTTTTTCGGGGATTAGGTGCATATTGCCAGAAGTACATGGAAATGATAAAGTAAATTCAAAATTGGTTGTTCGGAAGAAAAACGCTAAATCGGACAAGGAGGTATACAAACAGTAATGAAATACTTTGTTTGGAAGGGATTATCTACAGCCCCTTGGTCACAGGTAGATTCCAAAATAAAGAATAATAAAAGCTATAACAGTCAAAAATTAAGTGTGAATCCATATGGTATCACCATTAATGGAAGCAAGGGGTACGTTTATGGTGGTTTGGCTTCTTCAGAGGAAGAACTGGCAGTATTCAAAAATCTTATCCCTAACAGTAAGTTTGAGTTAATAGCCTCTGAGGCAAAAGACTATGAAGAGGCTGAGGAATTATTAGCTGAGCATGTAGAAAAAAAGGACGATTATATTATAGTTCGTAGTGAGAATGGTAAAGTGGAGCCTGTACGCACCAGTTATTTTCATCTGGCTCGCAGGTTTGGGAATGCTGTAATAGCTAAAGACCCAAATAAAGATAAGCTTAAAAATTTCCTTAATAATAAAACCTTTACAGGAAAAGAAGAGGATAGAATACGTAACTGCTCATTGATTCCTACTTTGTTTAAGCTGGATAAGGCTCAGGTGAAGCCAAATGGCGATAAGATAGTTTGTCAATTTGAGAGAATCTATGATGATAATGTGGTATTAAAGTATCTCAGAAAAGGGGCGGTTTTTAACGCATTTCTTCCTTTTTTAGGAGGAGATAATTCAGATACTAACACTGAATATACTTTTTCAAATGATTCAGGTGAAAACATATCCTTTATTTTACCAAAGCAACAGACTACCAGAATGCTGTATTTGCAGTTAGAGGATATGCAAGAGGGACACATTACAGATGTTGCTTCAAAAATATACCTCGTTTTTAACAAAGATGCATCTGAATCAAAGGGATACGCAGTATTTAACAATATGGGTATAGATGATTTTAACCAGCTGCAAATCACAGAAAATAGCGATGAAGAATTTAGGACAATCTATTTATATGATGGACAAATGGATTACACCTTCAAATTCTCTTGTTATACAAGAAATTTGCCTATACCTGCTGTTTCTGAGGGATTGTTTGCCTATGTAGATGGATCAAGCTTAAAGACTGGAAAGCAAAAAGAGGTTTACGGTACAGGTGTAGTTTTATCAGAAAACAATACAGTTAGATTTTGCCACAGCGAAGGAATTGCCAAAGGTTCAAACTTTATAGGGGAAATCCAGGCTGTTACAGAGTTATTAAAAGAACTAGATAATATGCCAAAGGCGGATACAACTGTTAGAATATTCTTTGATAACACAGCAGTAGGCTATTATCCTTATGGTTTGTTTGGATGGAAAGAAAATCAAGGGGGCGGGGAGCACAAGTTTGTTGTGGAGTATAAAGCGGCTCTTGATAGATTTATAGAAAATCACCCTGATATAAAATTGTCATTTGAACACCTTGATGCACATTGCAAAATATATGGAAATGAATTTGCTGATAGAATTGCAAAGGTAGAAAATATAGGGGTTGCAGACTATGAAGTGGCTTTGGGATATTTTGAAAAAAGAAAGAAGATATGTACTTTTGATGGAGTATTTTCTGAGAGTTTCAAAATGTAGAAAACAGCCATTAGAAGCTAGATTATAATTGGAGGAACGTAATGGGCGAAAGACTCACTAAGGGAGATATTGAAAAGATTCAGGCTGAAATTGATGAAAGAAAGCTTGTGCTTAGGCCAAAGCTTCTTGAAGAGGTGAAGGAAACCAGAGCACAGGGAGATTTATCGGAAAATTTCGAATACCATGAAGCAAAAAGAGCGAAGAACATGAATGACAGCCGAATCAGATATTTGGAAAAAATGCTAAAGTTCGCAGAGGTGGTGGATGACTCCAGTGCAGATGATGAGGTTGGGATAAATAATACAGTTACCATATACATTCCAGAGGATGATGTAGAAGAAACATACAAATTAGTTACAAGTATCCGCGGAAACTCTTTAAAAGGGTTGATTTCCATAGAATCACCTCTAGGAGCTGCAATACGTGGCAAACATGTTGGCGATAAAGTGATGGTAAAAGTGAATGATGAATATTCCTATGAGGTGGAAATAAGGTTGATAGATAAGTCAACAACCGATGAAAACGACGCAATAAAGAGATATTAGTGCAAAAAGGCTGCTTTTCATAAGCAGCTTTTTTGCACCACTTTGAAGATAGAATTTAATATAGATAAATGGTATATTTATAATAGATGTAAGAATAGAAAGGAAGAATTAATAAAATGGCAGTACTAGATAATTTAAAGCCAGAAAGAGTATTTCATTATTTTGAGGAGATTTGC
>CAMNPQ010000206.1 GCA_946548305.1 uncultured Pseudobutyrivibrio sp. | reverse complement strand
GAAGATAATTAGGAAATATATTCAAAAGGATTACGAGTTAACGCTAAATAAGAAATTAATGGAATTGCAGAAGCGTCTACAAAAGTTTGTTAGCGTATATGATATAAATGAAATAACTGATGTTTATGATAATTTGCCTGAGGGACGCAAAAAGTATGTAGTACCTTTGATAGAATCGGATGATATGTATATTGAAAGATGGTTAGAGCAACATCCTGGTAACCAAAACACTTTTCCAGAAAAAGGTCTATATCAGACAAATCACGGGGAGATGGTACGTTCTAAATCTGAAAAGATTATTGCAGATGCATTGGCTAAGTACAAGGTGCCTTACCAATACGAACCTATGTTAGAACTTGGATATAGCACAGTTTATCCTGATTTTGTTGCCCTTAACCTGCCCACTCGAAAGACTATTTACTGGGAACATTTAGGAATGACATCGGATATAGAGTATGCTGTAAAGAATTTAAAAAAGATACAAGTCTATGAAAAATATGGCTATTGGCAAGGAAGAGATTTGATTACAACTATGGAATCTTCTGAGGAGCCTATAGATGTGAAGCTTGTTGAGGAGAAAATAAGAGAGTTCCTTTTATAATAATAGCTTTTGGGGTATTATGTTTATAACCCTATGACTTCTTGTGGGCTACTTAAGGAAAAAGCCCACAAGAACTTGGCCATTCGCCATGGTGGCAGATAACTCTAAAGAGTTATCTCTTCTTTGCCAAGCAACATTTTCTTTCAGAAAATATTGGTCAATCTTCGGTTCTTGATTTTCTGAGGAAAATCAAAAACCTGAGTATTGTTTTTTCAAAAAAATCTATGTTTTAAGCCGATGCTCAAGTCACGGCTGTGTCAGGAAAAAAGGGGCTTATTTAGGAGATATATGCAGATATGTGTAAGGCATCTATTTTGGCGCCAGTACCAACGGAGGAGTAAATGCATTTCGTAAATGCGAAGGGGATACTAACTACAAATGACGGTCACTGCGGTATGAATATATATCGAGGGTGCACACATGGCTGTATTTATTGCGATAGCAGAAGCAAATGCTATCAGTTCACCCATGCCTTCGAGGATATCGAGGTGAAGAGCAATGCCCCAGAGCTTTTGGAATCCGCCCTTAAATCCAAAAGAACAAAATGCATGATTGGCACAGGCTCCATGTCTGACCCGTATATGCACTGTGAAGAGCAGCTAAAGCTTACAAGGCAGTGCTTAGAAATCATTTCAAGATATGAATTTGGCTTGGTCATTCAGACCAAGTCAGATAGGATACTTAGAGATATTGATTTGTTGGATGAAATCAATCAGAAGGCAAAGACTGTAGTTCAGATTACATTGACTACTTTTGACGATGCATTGTGTTCTATTATAGAACCGAATGTCTGCAATACAAAGCGTAGGATTCAGGTGCTGGAGGAGATGCAAAAGCGTGGTATTCCTACAGTGGTTTGGCTGACGCCGATTCTTCCTTTTATAAACGACACAGAAGAAAACGTAAATGCGATACTTAAGGAATGTGTTCGTGTGGGGGTGAGGGGAATGATTTGCTTTGATATGGGAGTGACCCTTAGGGATGGAGACCGGGAATATTTTTATGAAGCCTTGGATAAAAATTTTCCAGGAATGAAAGAAAAATACATAAATACTTATGGCAATTCCTATAATGTGCAAAGTCCTAATAGCAAAAAGCTCATGGGACTTTTTGAAGATATCTGTAAAGCAAATAACATCATGTATAAGCCTAGTGAGTGCTTTAGCTACATGAATGATTTGCCAGATAGATATGAACAGCTGACACTGGATTTGATATAATCAAATGAGAGGTAGCTGGTGGATTTTGGAGAGGTGTAATGAGTATAGTAAAGAATAATCTGCTACAATCAGCATTAATCAAATTTTTTGCAGGAGTGATATTAGTAGGCTTATTGCTTTTTATTCCAGCTGGAAGCCTTGCGTTTTGGCAGGCCTGGTTGCTTATGGGAGTGCTTTTTATTCCGATGTTTGTAGCGGGGCTGATTCTGATGAAGATTAATCCTGTGCTTTTGCGCAAGCGATTGAATGCAAAGGAAGAGCAGATGGAGCAAAAGGAAGTGGTTTTGCTTAGTGGAGTAATGTTCTTGGCATCATTCATATTGGCAGGGCTTAATTTCCGATTTTCATGGTTAGTGTCGCCAGCCTGGGTGACGATTGCTGGTACAGTGATTTTTCTTTTAGCCTACGCATTATACGCTGAAGTGCTAAGGGAAAATGAATATCTTTCTAGAACCATAGAAGTGCAGGAAGGCCAGAAGGTGGTAGACACAGGACTTTACGGAATTGTGCGCCATCCTATGTATATGGCAACAGTCCTGCTATTTTTATCCATGCCAATTATTTTAGGCTTCATTATTTCATTTGTAGTAATGCTAATGTATATTCCAATTATTGCTAAACGCATCAGCAACGAGGAAAAGGTGCTAGAAGCAGGGCTAGATGGATACAAGCAGTACAAAGAACGAGTAAAATATAGAATTATTCCATTTGTGTGGTAATAAGAGGGACTATACATGAAAACCAGAGAAGAAGCACTAAGCTACGGTCTTACATTTCCATATACATATCAGGAGGCTCCATTTCACGACCCAAACTGGCAGCTGATTAGAGTGAGGCCTAGCAAAAAGGCTTTTCTATGGTCTTACGAGAAAGACGGGCAGATTTGTTTGAATCTGAAATGTGACCCAGAGTGGTGCGACTTCTGGAGGCGCACTTATGATGCGGTGCTTCCAGGCTATCATCAGAACAAGGAGCACTGGAACACTATAATTTTAGATGGCAGTATTCCAGATGAAGATGTTAAAAGAATGATTGCGGAAAGCTATGACCTAGTGACAGACTGTCCTACAAAACGTATATACGAAGCTGTAAAACGTATCCCTCAGGGCAAGGTAGCAACCTACGGACAGGTGGCAGCTATGGCAGGAAATCCTAAGATGAGTAGGGCTGTAGGAAATGCTTTGCACAAGAATCCAGATTTTGAAAATATCCCCTGCTACAGGGTTGTTAATTCCAAAGGAGAGTTGGCAAACGAGTACGTATTTGGAGGAGCAGGGATTCAAAAGAAGCTTTTAGAGGCAGATGGAATAGAGGTTCAAAACGGAAAGGTAGACCTGAGTAAGTTCGGAATTGATATGGATGCAAAATAATAGGAGGTTACGACTATGATTAAAGTTTATTGTTACGAGAGATGCACAACCTGCAAAAAGGCACTGAAGTGGCTTGATGAAAATAAAATCAAATATGAGCTGATTGATATTAAGGGGAATAACCCTGATAAAGCCACAATCAAGGCAGCATATGAAAAAAGTGGTCAGTCACTTAAGAAATTTTTCAATACAAGTGGGCAACTATATAGAGGGATGGAGCTTTCTAAGAAGCTTCCAGATATGAGTGAGGAAGAACAGCTTGATCTTTTGGCGACTGATGGCATGCTTGTGAAAAGACCGCTTGTTATCACTGATGATAAAGTCCTCCTTGGCTTCAAAGAAGCTGAATGGGCTCAAGCACTTAAGTAGTAAATCAACTTATAAAAGAAGGATAGTAGAGAGTGGCAGGAAAATGCGAGGTAATAAATGATATACATAGGCTGTCATTTGTCGGTGACAAACGGATATGAAGCAATGGGACGGCAGATGGTTGATTTTGGCGGAAACACATTTGCATGGTTTACAAGAAACCCCAGAGGTGGAAAAGCAAAGGACATAGAGTCAGGAGATGTTGAAAAGCTTCAGCAGATTCTGCAGTCTAATAAGTTTGGTACCCTTGTGGCACATGCTAGCTACACAATGAATCTTTGTTCCGCAAAGCCAGAAACCAGAGCAAATGCCCTTGATATGCTGAAGCAGGATTTACAGCGAATGGAGCAGGTTCCAAATCAATACTACAATTTTCATCCAGGTTCACATACAGGGCAGGGTGTAGAAACAGGCATTCAGCAGATTTCCGAGGGGCTTAACGAGGCACTATTCCCTGATATGCACACTACTGTGCTATTAGAGACTATGGCAGGCAAAGGCTCAGAGGTAGGCAAGACCTTCGAGGAATTAAGAGAAATCATTGACAGAACTACACTAAATGAAAAGCTTGGGGTTTGCCTGGATACCTGCCATGTTTGGGATGGGGGCTATGACATAGTAAATGACCTTGATGGTGTTCTTACCCGGTTTGATAAAATAATTGGCTTGTGTAGGCTGAAGGCTATACATTTCAATGATAGTAAAAACGAATGTGGTGCAGCAAAAGACCGCCATGAGAAGCTGGGGCAGGGCTGCATTGGAATGGAAGCTATGAAGCGAATTGCGACTCATCCAGCTCTTCAAAATCTTCCATTTGTTTTGGAAACACCAAATGATGATGAAGGATATAAGAACGAAATAGCAATTGTGAACAGCTGGATGTGAGTTTTAGATAGGGGTAAAAATGAAAACCAGAGAAGGAACTTTTGGAGGCAGATGCATAAA
>CAMNPQ010000205.1 GCA_946548305.1 uncultured Pseudobutyrivibrio sp. | reverse complement strand
GGAGAAAGGTGCTCAGGGAATAGAGGAACGTGGTGTTTATCGTATCCACCAGTTCGAGAAGCAGGAGATGATTGTAGTCTGCAAGCCAGAGGAATCAAAGAAATACTATGATGTGCTGTGGAAAAACACTGTAGATTTGTTTAGAAGCCTTGATATTCCAGTGCGTACATTAGAGTGCTGCTCTGGAGATTTGGCTGATTTAAAGGTTAAATCTTGTGATGTAGAAGCATGGTCACCACGTCAGAAGAAGTATTTTGAGGTTGGTAGCTGCTCTAACTTAGGTGATGCTCAGGCACGTAGACTTAAGATTCGTGTAAAGGCTGAGGATGGCAGCAAGTATTTTGCACACACACTTAACAATACTGTAGTTGCACCACCACGTATGCTTATTGCATTCTTAGAAAACAACCTTCGTGCAGATGGCTCAGTAGCCATCCCAGAAGTTCTTCGTCCATACATGGGTGGAAAGAGTGAATTAATTCCTAGTAAATAAAATGGGTATAGGAGAACAGTCATAGTTAATAAGCATCTGTAGTAGACAAGCTCTGATATTTCTTTGCTTCACATGTAGTGAAGCAAGGAAATCATCAGGCTTGTTGGCGTAACAGATGCTGAGATAATTTTAGAAAGAGTTTTTTATGTCAGTACAAAGTAGAGAAGATATTAGAAATATAGCAATTATTGCACACGTAGACCATGGTAAAACCACACTTGTCGATGAGCTTTTAAAGCAGTCAGGTGTATTTAGAGAGAACCAGGAAGTTGCAGAGCGAGTCATGGATTCAAATGATATTGAACGTGAGCGTGGAATCACAATTCTTTCTAAGAATACAGCAGTTTATTACAAGGGTACCAAGATTAATATTATTGATACACCGGGCCATGCCGATTTTGGTGGCGAGGTTGAACGTGTACTTAAAATGGTAAATGGTGTTGTCCTTGTAGTAGATGCATTTGAGGGAGCAATGCCTCAGACCAAATTTGTTCTTATGAAGGCACTTGATTTGGATTTGCCTGTTATTGTGTGTATCAACAAAATAGATAGACCAGAGGCACGTCCTGATGAAGTTATTGATGAAGTATTAGAGCTTTTCATGGATTTGGATGCTTCTGACGAGCAGCTGGATTGTCCTTTTATCTATGCCAGTGCAAAGGAAGGCTTTGCCATTAGAAATCTTTCTGATGAGCACAAGGATATGACAGCTTTATTTGAGACAATTGTGGATTATATCCCAGCTCCATCAGGAGACCCTGAAGCTCCAACTCAGGTACTTATTTCCACAATCGATTACAACGAGTATGTTGGACGTATAGGTATTGGCAAGGTAGAAAATGGTTCTATTAAAGTAAATCAGGATGCCATAGTTGTTAATGCCCATGATGAGAGCAAGAATAATAAGGTGCGTATATCCAAGCTGTACGAGTTTGATGGTCTTGAAAAGGTGGACGTGGACGAGGCAAAAATCGGTTCCATCGTAGCAATTTCAGGTATATCAGATATTCATATTGGAGATACAATCTGTGCAGTGGATGCACCAAATCCAATTCCATTCCAGAAGATTTCTGAGCCTACCATTTCTATGAATTTCATTGTAAATGATAGCCCACTTGCTGGACAGGAAGGAAAATACGTAACCAGTCGTCACATTAGAGAGCGTCTGATGAAGGAATTAAATACAGATGTATCCCTCAGAGTAGAAGATACAGATTCTCCTGATTCTCTGAAGGTTTCAGGACGTGGTGAGCTGCATCTTTCCGTACTTATCGAGAATATGCGACGTGAAGGTTTTGAGTTTGCAGTTTCAAAGGCTGAAGTTTTATACCACACAGATGAAAAGGGAAGAAAGCTGGAGCCTATGGAGAGAGCCTATGTAGATGTGCCAGATGAATTCACTGGTGCTGTAATAGAAAAGCTTTCTCAGAGAAAGGGCGAGCTTCAGAATATGACTCCTATCACAGGTGGCTACACACGTATTGAGTTTAAGATTCCTGCAAGAGGACTTATTGGCTACCGTGGCGAGTTTATGACAGATACAAAGGGAAATGGTATCATAAATACTATTTTCGAAGGCTACGAGCCATACAAAGGAGATATTGCTTACCGTAAGCAGGGTTCACTTATTGCATTTGAGACAGGTGAATCAGTAACCTATGGACTTTTCTCAGCTCAGGAGCGTGGTACATTATTTATTGGACCAGGAGAAAAGGTATACTCAGGAATGGTTATCGGTCAGAGCTCTCGTGCTGAGGATATCGAGCTTAATGTTTGCAAGAAAAAACACCTTACAAATACTCGTTCTTCATCAGCTGATGAGGCATTGACACTGGTACCACCTAGAATACTCAGTCTTGAACAGGCACTTGATTTCATAGATGTTGATGAGCTTTTAGAGGTAACACCAGAATCTCTTCGTATCAGAAAGAGAATTCTAGATCCTCTTATGAGAAAGAGAGCTAGCATCAGAAAGTAGGTATGTATTGGAAAAGGGAATGATTCAAGTATACTATGGAAGCGGGCAGGGCAAATCAGCAGCAGCACTGGGAAATGCTATTCGCCTGGCTTCTCAGGGTATGAAGACTACTATCATACAGTTTTTAAAGTCTGAAATAAATTCTGATTATTTTGAAAAGCTTGAGCCGGAAATCAGGCTTTTCAGATTTGAGCGTTCAAAGGAAGGCTTTGAAAGCCTCAGTGATGAGCAAAAGCAAGAGGAAAAGCTGAACATTTTAAATGGTCTAAACTATGCAAAAAAAGTTTTAGGCACAGGAGAATGTGATTTGCTTGTCCTAGATGAAATACTTGGGGTAGTGGATGAAGGAATAGTCTCAGAAGAGGATATTATGTCTGCTCTAGAGGGGCGTTCTGTTAATACAAGCGTAATATTGACAGGGTTGAATATTACCCAGGGTATATTTGAAATTGCAGATAGTGTACTTAACTTAAAGCCAGAGAAATAATCTCTGGCTATTGTTTTTTCCAGCAAGGTTTTATAAACTTATAAAAAAATAGATAGGAGTGACATTATATGACAAAGGTAGTTATGCATGGTTGCAATGGCCATATGGGAAGAGTTATTACAGAGATTTGTGCTAAAGATAATGATATAGAAATCGTGGCAGGAGTGGATAAATACAAAGAGGTGGAAAACAAATATCCAGTATTTGATTCTATAGACGAGGTAAATGTGGATTTTGATGTGGTAATAGATTTTTCTAATGCGGCAGCTGTGGATGGCTTGCTTTCATATTGTGAAAACAGCAATAAACCTGTAGTGCTTTGTACAACAGGTCTTTCAGATGAAATGCTTTCTCATGTGGATAGTGCCAGCAAAAAAGTTGCAGTTCTCAGATCTGCAAATATGTCACTTGGTATAAACACATTATTTGATTTATGTAAAAAGGCAACTCAGGTTTTCGCAGATGCTGGATTTGATATCGAGATTGTAGAAAAGCATCACAATCAAAAGCTGGATGCTCCTAGTGGCACAGCCTTAGCACTGGCAGATGCATGTAATGATGCTTTGGATGAAAAGTATGAGTATTGCTATGGTCGTGCAGATAGAAGAGAAAAGAGACCTAAAAACGAAATAGGCATTTCTGCTGTAAGAGGTGGCAATATAGTTGGAGAGCATGAGGTCATATTTGCAGGTCTTGATGAAGTCATTACAATAAAGCACACAGCATATTCAAAGAGCGTTTTTGCAAAGGGGGCAGTGGAGGCTGCAAAGTTTTTGGCAGGAAAGCCAGCTGGAATGTATGATATGAAGGAAGTAATAGCAAATAAATAAGAATTTTTTTGATTTTATCGGGGGTTAAAGAGGTAAAATTATGTATATTCAACTTAATTCACAGGTAATATGTTATGAGAAGACCGGCGAGGGGACGCCGGTTATTCTTATACATGGAAATAAAGGAGACCACCATACATTTGATGAGCTGATAGAGACCATGAGCATGGACCATACTGTCTACGGAATGGATACCAGGGGACATGGTGAAAGTGCTACGCCAAAAGCATATCACTACAGCGATATGGCAGATGATGTTATAAATCTGATAAAGGCTTTGGATATAGAAATGCCGTATCTACTTGGGTTTTCTGATGGTGGAATCATAGCATTGCTTGTGGCTATGAAAGCCGGGAATATGATTTCTGGAATAATATGCTGTGGGGCAAACCTGAATCCTTCTGGTATACATCACAGAGATTTGCGGGAAATAAAAAAAGAGTATAAAAGGGATAAAGATCCACGTACCCTATTGATGCTGGTGGAGCCAGACATATCTCCTAAAGAGCTTTCCACTATTTCGGTTCCTGCATTTATCATAGCTGGTGAAAAGGATTGTATAAAAGAAAAAGAGACAAAAAAGATTGCTGAAAACATTAAAAACTCCAGAATGCTGATTCTTTCTGGAGAGGATCATGGTAGCTATATAGTAAATACTGATAAACTTTACCCTTATATAAGGGATTTTTTGAGCTAACTTGAAATTGTAAATTCCAGTGAAATGGTAAATTCCACCGGTCTTTAAA
>CAMNPQ010000204.1 GCA_946548305.1 uncultured Pseudobutyrivibrio sp. | reverse complement strand
GCAAAGGAAATTGTTTCAATCGGTAACCAGACCGGTGAGGGTTGGTTCCTTACAGGTGAAATGCTTGAGCTTATCGAAACAGGTGCAAGCAACATCGTATGTATTCAGCCTTTCGGTTGCTTACCTAACCATGTAGTTGGTAAGGGTGTAATCAAACGCATCCGCCATGAGCATCCAGAAGCTAATATCGTAGCCATCGACTATGATCCAGGTGCTTCAGAAGTAAACCAGCTGAACAGAATTAAGCTTATGCTTTCTACAGCAAATAAAAACTTAGCAGAAGCCTAAATTATACGGCGTGATTCAAGTGTTTCATGCTCCCGCAGGCCATCTCCCATTGCAGCCAAGGGAACCTCCCAAAGGGTCCCTCCTTAACTGCATGGGGCCCTCCTGCTCGCGCTTGCCTAAACAGTGCTCACGCCTTACACTTAAATACACAAATATAAAAGAGACCGTTCAGTAGTTATCAATCTCTGACTATTACTTAAGGAGAGCTTTCTATGCTCGACGAAGTAATATGTCAGGATTGAGAACGTAACTGAGCGGTCTTTTAGTTTACTTAGATGTTAGATGCTACGATGCGGAATTCATAAGGTTTTAAGATGAAATTGTCTACATCCTCTTCCTTATAGTTTCCAAAAATTATTTTGTCTCCATAGAATTCTACAGGTTTATTAAACCCAGTCAAATTGCAGTAAACATATAGTCTCTCATCATTAGATTCACGGGTAAATATATACACATCTAAAGGTGATGCCACCCTTCGATATGACCCTTCCACCAATGCCTGAGAATTCTTTCTAAACTCTATCATTTTCTTGTAGAAATTTAATATGCTGTTTGCGTCATTAGATTCAGTTTCTACGTTAATATAAGATTTATTTGCATTAATTTTTAGCCATGGCACTCCAGTGGTAAATCCAGCCCCTTCAGATGAATCCCATTGTACAGGAGTGCGGGCATTGTCTCTAGTGGTACGAAGTATAAGCTTTCGACGAAGAGAGTGAACGAATAACATTTTTTTCATTGACTGATTGATATTGTATGATTCAATATCCTTGATGTCTCTCATGCCTCTAAAATCACCGTTGGTCATGCCTATCTCTTCCCCCTCATAAATGAAAGGTACACCCTTCAGTGAAAGATTGAGTCCACATAAAAGCTTGGCACTTTTCTCCCAATATTTGCCTGTATTGCCAAAATGATTGACCGAACGAATCTGGTCGTGGTTTTCTAAATAGTTAGCTGGGAATTCCAAGGCTTCCTGCCATTTATCCAATACTTTTATAAGTTTGCAGGGCTTATATTTCTTTTTAAACCATTTCACGCCCCTGCTGTCCACGTCCATATGTTCAAAGAATAACACTGCATCCAGTTCTTTTCGACTTTCATCACTGAGCATTTTTGCATCCTTTGGAGTAACAAATACTGTCTCTCCAACTATGAAAGTCTTGTATTTACTCCAGATTTCAGAGTTAAAACGCTGAATCAGCTCATGACACCCATCTGTGTTTAAATAATGCTCTTTTCCTGTGAGTGCAAAGCGTTTCTTCCCATTTTCAATAGATTTTTTATATATGACATTGATAACATCAAGCCTAAAACCAGCAATTCCCTTGTCCAGCCAAAACCTCATAATGTCTGTTATTTCCTCATAGACATCTGGATTTTGCCAATTTAAATCAGGCTGTTTCTTGCTGAAAAGGTGAAGGTAATAGCTGCCATCTGCTGCCTTGCTCCAAGCTTTTCCGCCAAAGAAAGAACCCCAGTTATTAGGTGGTTTCCTGCCTTCGCCATCCTTAAAATAATAATAATCTCTATATTTAGGGTCTCCCTCAAGAGCCTTTTTAAACCATTCATGTTCATCGGAGGTATGATTAATAACCAGGTCCATCAATATTTTGATGCCTAGTCTTTTGGCACGACTGATAAGCTTTTCCATATCCTCCATAGTTCCGAACTCAGGGTTTATCCCTTTATAGTCAGATATGTCATAGCCGTTATCATAGCCAGGACTGGAATAAACAGGGCTGAGCCAAATCACATCAACCCCTAAATCCTTTAGATAATGAAGTTTAGATATGATGCCGCCTATATCACCTATTCCATCACCATTACTATCACAAAAGGAGCGTGGATATATTTGATATATAACTGCATTCTTCCACCATTTTTTTGTACTAGAAGCTGCCATAACCATCCCCCATAATTATACTCTCTAATGAAATGATAGCTGATTGAACACCCTTTTTCAATCGATTATTCACAATTTCATCACATTTAATAGAATTCTCAGGATAATTTGCACATATCTTTCAAAACATTCAAAAAAGCGACAGGCAAAATCGCCTGCCGCCCCGTATTACATATGATAAACTATTTTGCAAGTAACATCATTATCTTATTTGATCTAGCCACAAATGCTGTCATAGCCTCTGGTGTCAAAGGTGCATTGGCAATCTTTGCTAAATCATATAGCTGAGCTGCAAATATTGGCGCGTTTTCAGAGTCCTTGTTATTTAGTATGTACTGAACCAAATCATTGTTTGCATTCAAAACTAATGTCTCTGATGCAGAACCAAACATGCCCATATCCATGCCGCCCATAGCATACATCTTCATCATATCCTGCATACGACGGCTTTCCTCAGATACAGTAAGCATAGATGAAAGCTCCTTGTTCTTAAACTTTTCAACCTTCACCTCTAAGCCTTCGTTGCCTAAAGCTTTTCTGAATACATCTGTAAGTGTCTCTGTTTCTGATTTAAGCTCATCCTCGGCTGTCTCTTCAACCATAGAATCTGTTACATCAGCATCAATACGGCAGAATTTGTAGTTTTCATTGCGCTGCTCTAGCTGGGTAATAAATGATGTGTCTATTGCATGGTCAAGAATAACAGCATTCATTCCCTGCTCTTTGAACATGCTTACATACTGTCCCTGCTGATTCATATCAGTTACATAGTAAACTGTCTTTCTGGTATCCTCTGGCTCCTTATTCTCAGCCTCATCTGCCTTTGAATCATCAACAACCTCAGCCTCGACCTTCTCACCATTTTCATCAGTAGCATTCTCTTCCGTCTTTTCTTCCTTTACAAGAAGCTCTGGAAGAGTAATGTATTTGTCATTGATGTCCTTGAATAAGATGTAGTCGTTCATCTTGTCACAGAACTTGTTATCCTTTAAGCAACCAAACTTGATGAATGGAGCGATGTCATCCCAGTATTTCTCGTATGATTCCTTCTCGGTCTTGCACATTCCAGTAAGCTTATCAGCCACCTTCTTTGTAATGTACTCAGAAATCTTTGTAACAAAGCCATCATTCTGAAGTGCAGAACGAGAAACGTTAAGTGGTAAATCAGGACAATCAATAACGCCCTTAAGGAGCATTAAGAATTCAGGGATAACCTCCTTGATGTTATCTGCGATAAATACCTGGTTGTTGTAAAGCTTGATTGTACCTTCGATTGAATCGTACTCTGTATTAATCTTAGGGAAGTACAAAATACCATTGAGGTTGAATGGGTAATCCATGTTAAGGTGAATCCAGAAAAGTGGCTCCTTGTAATCATGGAATACATCACGATAAAATGCCTTGTACTCTTCTTCAGTACACTCAGCAGGATTCTTTGTCCAAAGTGGATGTGTCTCATTTAGAGGAACTGGACGCTTTACAATCTTAAGCTTATCCTTTGCTGGAGATACCTCTACCTGTTCTTTAGTACCATCCTCTTTTTCCTTTTCCTCAAACTTGGCTTCCTCATGAATCTCTTCAATAACCTTATCAGTGTCACGCTTGTCAGCTGCATCAATTGTCTCGTATTCTTCAGGTGCATCCTTCTTTGAAAGATAGATTTCTGTAGGCATGAATGAACAATACTTTTCAATCACCTCACGAGCTCTGTACTCGTTAGCAAATTCAAGGCAATCCTCATTTAAGAACAATGTGATTTTGGTACCAACCTGATCCCAGTCGCCATCACCCATTTCGAATTCTGTGCCACCATCACATTCCCAGTGAACTGCTGTAGCACCATCTTTATAAGAAAGTGTATCAATGTGAACCTCATCAGCCACCATAAATGCTGAATAGAAGCCCAAACCGAAATGACCTATAATCTGGTCGCTATCTGCCTTATCCTTGTATTTCTCAAGGAAATCTGTGGCACCTGAGAAGGCAATCTGATTAATGTACTCATCTACCTCTTCAGCTGTCATACCAAGACCATTATCAATGAATGTAAGGGTCTTGTCCTCTGGGCTAACGATAACCTGGATTTTAGCCTTATAGTCAAGTGGAAGTGAATACTCTCCCATCATATCTAGTTTTTTAAGCTTTGTAATAGCATCACAACCATTTGAGATAAGTTCTCTATAAAAAATATCATGATCACTATATAACCATTTTTTGATTACTGGAAAAATATTCTCACTTGTAATTGATAAACTACCTTTTTTATTACTCATTGTCCTCACTCCTTCTATGTCTTACGTGCTGTTACATTAACAAGCATAATATTTCTACGCTCAGCTGAAGAAAGCTTCGCTTAAGAAATATTAT
>CAMNPQ010000203.1 GCA_946548305.1 uncultured Pseudobutyrivibrio sp. | reverse complement strand
AACATCGACTGATGCAAAATCCAATTGTTCACCAATATCCTCTAAAGTCACATAACGAATATTAGTTTTTTCCATACATACAACTCGCGGATCTTGCCTCAATTTCCACGCGAACTGTCCATAACCCACATCTACTGAAAACACTTTTTTTGCTCCATTTTGAAGCATACAGTCTGTAAATCCACCTGTAGATGCCCCTATATCCATACACACCTTGTTTTCAAGACTTATATCAAAATGCGTCATGGCCTTTTCCAGCTTCAAACCACCTCGGCTTACGTATTTCAGCTGCTGACCATGAATTTCAATATCTGCATCCACATCAATTTTTGTGCCTGCTTTGTCTTCACGGTTTCCCTTTACAAATACATTGCCTTCCATAATCATGGTTTTGGCTTTTTCTCTGGATGGAGCAAACCCTCTATCTACTAATACAATATCAAGTCTTTCTTTCATATTATTTTCCTAATGCATCAATAATTTTTCTGGTAATAGACTCAGAATCCATTTTCAGTTCTTTAAATAAAAGAGTTACACTGCCATGTCTGACAAACTCATCTGGCACTGCTATTTTCAAAACCTTTCCTGTATATCCATTGTCACACAAAAAAGCCTGAACCTGTTCACCAAAACCACCAGTCAAAACATTTTCCTCCATGGTAACAACCATGTCATATTTATCCTTGAGGCCTTTTATGTATTCTTTATCCAGAGGCTTTGCAAACCTGGCATTACAAATACCAGCATCTATCCCGTATTCCTTTAATGCCGCTTCTATTTCCTCTGCCTTTTTCACCATTGAACCAAGTGCAAAAAGCATAACCTTTGAGCCTGTCTTTATTTCTTCTGCCTTGCCAAGCTCAATAGGTGCTCTGTGTTCCTTCAAGCCGCAATATGCCTCTCCCCTTGGATATCTGATAGCAATAGGACCATTGTGCTCTCCCACTGCATACTTCATCATATCTGAAAGCTCCCATTTATTTTTAGGTGCCATTATAGTCATATTAGGCATAGCACTTAAAAAAGAAACATCAAAAATACCCTGATGGGTGCTGCCATCAGCACCTACCAGTCCTGCTCTGTCAATTGCAAAAACCACATGCAGATTTTGCAGACATACATCCTCTAAGATCTGGTCGTAGGCACGCTGCAAGAATGAGGAATAAACTGCAAATACAGGTATCCTGCCCCCTAGAGCAAGTCCAGCAGCAAAAGTAACCGCATGCTCCTCCGCAATACCCACGTCAAAAAATCTATCTGGGAACATATTTCTAAATCGTTTTAATCCTGCGCCTTCTGCCATGGCCGCAGTGATTGCAACCACTTTTGGATTTCTATCACCCATTTTGCGCATAACAGTAGAAAACACATCGGTATATCCTGGATTTGGATTCCTCTTTGGCAAACCCGTTTCAATTTCAAAAATATCAGTACCATGGAAACGTGATGGATGCCTTTCAGCTGGCTCGTAACCATTTCCTTTTTTGGTGATAACATGTACTAAAACAGGACCATTTATACCTGTAGCCATTTTAAAGGTCTCTAGCATAGCCTTTACGTTGTGTCCATCTACAGGTCCAAGGTACATAATTCCAAGGTCTTCAAAAACCATATTAGGCACCATCAAGGATTTGATACCATTTTTCGTACTACGAATTTTCCTGATAATGCTTTCGCCGTTTGGCCAGGACTCTAAGGAATTCAGCACATTATTTTTTAAGCCCACATATTTTGAGCTGGTACGAAGACGCTCTAGGTTTGTAGACATGCCTCCTACATTTTTAGATATAGACATTTCATTATCATTTAAAATGATAAGAAAATTGGATTTTTTTAATCTGGAGGCATTGTTTAGAGCTTCATAGGCTAAGCCACCTGTCAAAGCACCATCTCCAATGACAGCCACCACCTTATAATCCTCTTTCGCCAAATCTCTTGCCATACAATAGCCCAAAGCTGCAGATAAGGATGTGGAGCTGTGCCCTGTATCGAAGCTATCACAATTGCTTTCCTCTCTTTTTGGAAAACCGCTTATGCCTCCATACTGTCGCAGATGGTCAAATTCGCTGGCACGTCCTGTCAGTATTTTGTGAGTGTATGCCTGATGACCCACGTCCCATATTAATTTGTCCTTTGGAAAATCTAAAAGCAAATGAAGAGCCATTGTGAGCTCTACTGTTCCTAGATTGGAAGCCAAATGTCCACCTGTTTTAGATAAGTGATTAATCAAAAAATTGCGGATTTCATCTGGAAGAGCCTTTAGCTCCTCCTCTGTGAGATTCTTTATATCATTTGGCTGCTTTATTTTATCAAGAACCATATCTGTTAATTGTCTCTATAAACAAGGTATGCCAGAAGCTCCTTCAGAAAAGCATTTTCGTAAGGAAGCTCATTTAGCATTTCAATAGCCTCGTCAGTAAGACGTTTTACCTCTTCTTTTGATTTTTCTATTCCTGCAAATGTCACATATGTAGCCTTTGCATTTCTCTCATCTGAGCCTATAGGCTTTCCTAGTAAAGCCTCATCTCCTTCTATATCTAGAATGTCATCCTGTATTTGAAATGCCATTCCGATTCGAGAAGCAACATTCTCAACAATTTTTATCTGGGGTTCAGACGCCCCGGCAAGAACGGCTCCTATTTCCATTGAAGCTTCTATTAATGCCCCGGTTTTAAGCTCATATATAAAATCTATTTTCTCTTCTGTTATATCTAACTGATTTTTCTCAGATTCTACGTCCACAACCTGACCGCCAATCATTCCATAAACACCTGCTTTTTTTGCAAGTATCTGAAGGGCAGTTTTCACATCATAAGGATTAGCATCATCCAAATCAAATGCGTTTAACGCTGTCTCAAAGGCATAGTTTAAAAGTGCATCCCCAGCCAATACCCCCATTGCTTCACCGTAGGCTGCATGAGTGGTAGGCTTGCCTCTGCGAAGCAAATCATTGTCCATGGCAGGTAAATCATCATGCACCAGTGAATAGGTGTGAATCATTTCAATGGCTGCCATGAAATACTCTATGACCTGTCCTTCGCCTTTAAAAAGCTTGAAGGTTTCATTCATAAGCACTGGACGTAATCTCTTGCCACCAGCATGCACACTATAGTTCATAGCATCAAAAATAGTTTTCTGCATGCCTGATGCTTCTGGTAGAAACCTATAGATTATTTCTTCTGCTATTGATGCTCTTTCAAGCAACTGTTTCTTAACATCAACATCCATTTATTCTTCCTCTTCAAACACCACAAGTCCGCCATCTTTTGCAATGGCAAGCACTGCTTTTTTTGTCTGGTCTATTTTATTGCTTGCACTTTGTAATTCTTCCATTCCACTTTTGTAAAGAGCAAATGATTCATCCAGTGTAACATCATCAGACTCAAGCTTTGAAATGATTTCCTCTAAAGCCTGAAAGCTCTCTTCTATGGTCTTTGTGTTTTCTTCCATTTATCTCTCCTGTCAATCCTTTTCAATCTTAACAACTTGACTAAGTATTTCACCATCTTTGATTCTAACTATCAGGTCATCCCCTGCTTTTAGCTGCTCTACAGTATCCACCCTTTTGCCTTTTTTATCTGTCACATAGCCAAAACCAGTGGATAGCTTTTTAGCCGGGGAAAGACCGTCTAGCCTGCCTGAAACAGCGATAAGCCTATTTGAGTACCTCTCCAGCTTTGATTGCATCAGATAATCAAGCCGTTGGTACAGATGCTTTATCCTTTCCTCATGCACCCTGATACGATTTTCAGGTCGCATTGCTTGCAAGCGCAGCTTATAGTTTTCAATCTGACCTGCCAGATTGGAAAGCTTATAATCTAAAGCTCGATTTATTTTGTCAGAATATCTTTCCAGGCTCTTTGCAAAATCTGCATATACAAAATTAGCAAGCTCTGCTGCCTGAGAAGGTGTGGCTGCTCTTTTGTCAGCCACAAAATCCGCTATGGTAAAATCAGTTTCGTGCCCAACAGCTGAAATGATTGGAGTATTGGCATTGAATATGGCTTTGGCTACAGCTTCCTCGTTGAAAGCCCATAAGTCCTCTATGGAGCCACCGCCTCGCCCCACTATTATCACATCCAGTCCCATGCTATCTAAGCAGCTTATACCAGCTATTATAGATGGTGCTGCCCCTTCACCTTGCACCTGGGCTGGATATAGAATCAGGCTTACAAAAGGATTTCTGGTTTTTGAGACTCTGATGATATCATGTACGGCGGCACCTGTTGATGCAGTGACTATACCTATTTTCATTGCATGGCTAGGTAACGGCTTTTTGTACATTGCGTCAAACATGCCCCTCTCCTGCAGCTCCATTTTCAAATTTTCAAATTTTTGATATAAATCACCGACGCCTGCCAGTTCTATCTCATTTGCATACACCTGGTATTTGCCAGCCACAGCGTATATACCCACATACCCGGTGACAACCACCTGGTCTCCGTCCTTCATTTGAAACTTCAACCCCTTGGCACGTTTTCCGGCAAACATTACACAGGAAATAGAGCTTTTATCATCCTTTAAGGTAAAATAAATATGTCCTGTATGATTGTATTTACAATTAGAAACCTCCCCACTAAGTGAAA
>CAMNPQ010000202.1 GCA_946548305.1 uncultured Pseudobutyrivibrio sp. | reverse complement strand
AGTAAACTCTGTTGTAAAGGGTGCTGTCAGCCACCCTATGATGTAACGCCACTTTTAGCGGCAATGCTAAACGACTAAATGTGGAAGGAGTAATCCGCTATACCACAGGGCAGTTACAAGCCCATTTCCTTTAGGTGATGGGTAGTTGACTACCATTGATTTAGAACCATCTAATGTTTGAATCGAATTCTTATAAAGTGGTAATTCAACTGATTTAGTTGATGCTACAAAAAAAGAAAAAACTATAAGAAATACTAATAAAACTATTTTGGCTACCAGAACATGTCGTTGCATCTTTTTATCCATTTGTTTTTCTCCTCATCAAATATCTAATACCCATTACCGTTCTTTATAATTATAGATTTACATCTAATCTGTAAGCCCCTCAATCAATGTAATAATTCCAACAAAAATTAAAACTGGAAACGCTAAGTAGAGCAAGCCTCCAAACACCATTCCCACAAGTATCAGTGGCAGGAAAACTATATACAAGAATACTTTAAACAACCCCCAGGTTGCTCTAAAGGCAAACCCAATCATTTTCCCAAATACCATAAAAAATAATAAAAAGAACAAAAGTGTCATAACAAACCTCCTGATTAAACTTCCAATTAAACTACATCAATAGGATCATCGTCCATTACCAACGCTGCGATAATATAGATAATGATTCCACTTCCACCAGCAAGAGTAAATGCTGCCCATATCAATCTAACTATATTTGGATCAATATCAAAATATTCAGCTATTCCTGCACATACACCACAAATTTTCTTGTTACTGCTTTTGTATAATCTTTTTCCATTCATAATTATTACCTCATCTTTCTATATTCTTTTTCATTAATTCCAGCATTACCTGTCTGGCTCCTTGTGAATACTAACATCTTTAGAACGATTATTTACAAAATGTGATTCATCTGATAGCCCAATGTCGTTTGCAAATTCTGGATATTCAGCCATTAACAATAATACTTTACATCTTCTAATTCTCTCTAGAACTGTCATATCAGCCTCCGAAATACTCTGCTTTTGTGATTTCTTGACTATATTTTATAAATATATGACTGCTAAATATATCACTACTTAGGCAAATGAATGAAAGCTATTTTTCTTTTTCTGCAAAATAGCTATAATAATAGCAAATGGAGGTTCTCGCTATGGGAAGAAAATCAATCAAAGAAGATAAAAGCATCTATTTCAAAGCTCGTGAGGAAGCTGGCCTAACAAGAGCTCAGGCCTGCGAATTAATTGGAAGTATGACCGAAAGTAGGCTTGAAAAATTAGAAACTGGCAAAGTTTCCATGTATCCAGAAGATGTTGTTGAACTTGCAAATGCCTACAATCGTCAAGATTTATGCAACCATTACTGCACCCATGAATGCCGTATTGGGCAGGAAACTGTTCCAGAAGTAAAGATTTCATCACTTCCAGAAATAGTGCTAGGTATGCTATCCGCCCTTAATTCTCTTAATAATCAAAAGGAACGTCTTATTGATATTACTGCTGATGGGGTTATTTCAGATGACGAAATTGAAGATTTTGTTGCTATACAAAAACAACTTGAACAAATAGATATGACCGTAGAATCCCTTAAGCTTTGGGTTTCTAGTATGATTGCTGACGGCAAAATCAATAGAGATAAGTTAAAAGAAATTGAGAGTAAGGTCCATTAATACCTGGCTGGATTTTGTGCCCTACAGAAATATGCATATCCGTATAGGCGTTTTCCATATCTAAAAAGGAGCCTCCATATGGAGACTCCCTAAATAATATCCTTTATGAAGCTGCCTGATCCGTTTCTTCTTCTTCTTCGTCTTCAGCAAGCTGATTCTTTGCTGCAATAACCTCTACAACCACCTGATCAGGATGCGTCGTTACCTCTACCTTTTTGTTCTTTGAAATTGCCAGGTCTGCAACAGTTATTGTATCACCCAGTCTTAAGGTGCTACAGTCAATTTCAATCTTTTCAACTACATCTTCAGCTTTTGCTTTGTAAGCTACCTCTGAGATAAGTTGCTCTAAAACACCTTCCGTAACAGCCTCTTTATTCTCAAGAACAACTTCAGCTGTCGCATGGATAACCTCGCCTTTAACAAGCTCCTGGAAATCCATCTCTACAATCTGATGCTTAGCTGCATCATAGTGTAGTTCCTTAAGTAACACATTGTACTTCTTTCCTTCCAAATCAAGTGTCATCTGAGTGTGTCCGCTCTTTCTAAGAGCCTCAGCCTCCTTAACCTCGAATTGAAGTGGGATTGATTGTTCGATATCCTTACCGAATAGGTTACCTGTAACGTAGCCCTCTCTTCTCAACCTCTTTGCTTTCTTTTCCATGTCACGTCTTTGTACTCTGTAAGTATCCATTTGTCTCTTCCTCCTAAAATACAAATATTTGAGCAGGGAAATCTGCGGAATGTCGATATTCAATTGGCGTTTCGTATTTTCTCGTGTTCTCCTATGTTATAGTCCTATTTTTGACAATAGTCAAGTGCCTACCTTTAAGAATATGCTATAAAAACACTTTTGAATGTTAATGCCACTCTAAAGATATTTTTTGTCTCGTACAAATAAAATAACCATCATGATAGGAATAATGGTTGTGCAGATTCCAGCAAAAAACAGCTCATATTTAAGTCCTCCCTGCGGAAAGATTGTATTGAGATAAGCTAAAATAGATGCTCCAATTGACAATATACATGCTAGCACAAGTATGATAATGCACTCTGCATTGTATCCCCTGGTTTTAGCTGGCTGGAGGTATTTGATTATTTTTCTGTGCAGCTTGAATAGCAATATATATCCAAGCACGGCAAAAACTAGCCCCAATGGGTAAAATAGTGGGCTGACCATTAGAATGTCGACAGGAAAAGGAATTGGGAAAAACACTACAATTGTGCTCCCAACTGTCACAGTCCCTTGATAACATATCCACGCACAAGTGTAAGCTAAAAGAATAGCGGCTGAATAATGCAATATCGTACATAAAATACTGACACACAATCTACCCCATTGATTCTTGCCTTCACTCATTGTTTTTTTCTGTTCTACATATAACATCTGTATAGCATCTCCTACAATCTTATCCTTTATTTTCTGCCTTGCCAAAAGTAATCATCCAAAGCATTAGAAAAATCAGTAAAAAGCCCAGTCCATCAAATATAGTGAAGGTGTTCCCCATAACAAAGGTAGATATCAAGGCAGCTGTAATTGGTTCAGCAAAACTGTAGAGAATTGCCTTTTGCGGTCCTATGATTTTTACTCCGCCAATATATAAAGTAAAAGCGCATATATTCCCCACAATAACTACAAATATGATTCCACCAATCCCGTAAATGTTTGGCAAATAGTGAATAGTCCAACTGCGAAATAGCAAACAGCCAGCAATACCACCCAACAAAAAGGACCAGCCCTGAGCAATTATTACTGGTAGCTCAAATGTCACCTTAGGTGCCAGCACATTATAAATCATTACGCAAAATGCACTTGCCACACCAGCAATCAATGCCTCAGGAGGAACAGACATGGTGTTCATTTTTCCATGGGTAGTCAATAAAAACACTCCTCCGATTGCCAGAGCAATAGATATAATCTCATTCACTCTGGGTAATCTTTTAGATATTATACATGCTACTATCAAAATGAAGATGGGCGCCAAATCTTGTAATATCGTTCCCACAGCCGCAGTGGAAAGCTCTATAGTTAAAAAATATAAAAATTGGCAAGTGCTCACACCAGCAATACCATATATCAACATATATATTGCAGATTGCAGTGATCTCCATGGTTTCAAAACATCCTTTTTATATTTCACCGTAGAGTACAGAAGCAGTATTATTCCTGATAATCCAAGACGTATCGGCACCAGCCACCTACTATCCATTCCTTGCACATCAAATAAATATTCCCCCATGGAGCCTGAGAGCCCCCAACAGGCTGCCCCTACTGTTGTCAGCAGTATGCCTTTTGTTTTGTCCATTTTATTTATGCCTCACAATCCTTAAGGGTAGTTCTACAATCTGCCCCTTTTATAGCATTTCTTTTGAAATTATTTCCATTATCGTATTATAATTTCTCTTTCTTGAAAAGTGAATATCGTATATGATAGTAGTTTAGAAGAGCATTTTTAGAGGGTTATTATGAGTGAGCAATTGGTCAGATATGAGCAATTTGAATACATTGACAAAAATATTAAGCAGATTCAAAAAGACTTAGAGGCTAAAAGAGCTTAGAGTTTGTTTTTCTCAGCAAAATAAGTCTTAAATTTATGTGGTCGTGGATAATGCGGCCACTTTTATAGGAGGAATAGAAATGTCAGTTACAAGTGATATGGTCAGAAAAATGTTTAAAGAAGAAGACGATAAAAGAGATATAGGTTTGACCACACCTGGCAGCATAATAAGATATGATGATATCTGTTATGGAGAAGACCCTAAATGGCAATCGTTAGATGTGTACAGACCAAAGGATGCAGGCGATAAGGAACTACCAGTAATAGTCAGCGTTCATGGCGGTGGCTGGGTATACGGGGATAAGGAAAGATATTCTTTCTATTGCATGGATTTGGCAACCAGGGGATTTGCTGTTGTCAACTTCACATACAGACTTGCCCCAGAATTCCAGTTTCCAGCATCTTTAGAAGA
>CAMNPQ010000201.1 GCA_946548305.1 uncultured Pseudobutyrivibrio sp. | reverse complement strand
AGGAGACATACAACAAAAAGAGCTATGAAGAGCTTCACCCAACAGGACCAAAGCATGATTATGCTTACCATACCGAGGCAATGGACAGAGCCATGGAGGGTGGCATAGATGATGTGGGACTTGGAGTGTTATTTGGTCTTGAAAGCTACAGATATGAATTTGCAGGGCTTTTAATGCATGCGGAGCATTTAGAGGCAGTTCACGGAGTAGGACCTCACACAATTTCTGTGCCTAGGGTAAAGCATGCGGATGATATTGACCCAGATGTATTTGACAATTCAATCCCAGATGATATGTTTACAAAAATTGCTGCCTGCATCAGAATAGCTGTACCTTACACAGGAATGATTATTTCCACCAGAGAGTCAGAAGAGGTGCGCCGTAAGATGCTGTCTGTTGGTATTTCACAGGTATCTGGCGCAAGCCGCACTTCGGTAGGTGGCTACACAACTGAAGAAAGACCTCATGATACAGAGCAGTTCGACGTTTCCGATCAGCGTACTTTAGATGAAGTAGTGCGCTGGCTCATGGAGACAGGACACATTCCATCATTTTGCACTGCTTGCTACAGGGCAGGTCGTACAGGTGACAGGTTCATGGCACTTTGCAAGAGCGGTCAGATAATAAATTGCTGTCATCCAAATGCCCTGATGACTCTTACAGAATATCTTGTGGATTATGCTTCTGAGGAAACAAAGGCATTAGGCTACAAGATGATTGACGAAGAGTTGAAAAAGATACCAAAGGAAAATGTTAGAAAGACAGCGCTTGAAAATATAGAAGCAATCAAAAATTCAAACAGACGTGATTTCAGATTTTAGCTGTATTTATATTTAGAGGTAATTAATCAGTGATGAATTCTACGGCAGGTGGAAATAAACTTCATATTGGATTTTTTGGAATTAGAAATGCAGGCAAATCTACTATCGTAAATCGTCTTACCAACCAGGAGGTATCCCTTGTATCTGATTTTAAGGGAACTACCACAGACCCTGTGCGAAAAGCCATGGAGCTGCTACCTATTGGTCCTGTGGTGATTATTGATACCGCAGGATTTGACGACGAAGGGCAATTAGGAGAGCTTAGAAAGCAAAAAACCTATCGCATTTTAGATGAAATGGATGTGGTGGTGCTGGTGTTAGACGCCAGAAATGCCAATCTTTTGCCTGAAGAACAGGATTTTCTAAAGGATGTAAAAAACAGAAAGCTGCCATACATTATTCTAGAAAATCATACGGATGAGGTAAAAGGACATCCCTTTGATGAACTAGGAAGCGAAGAGCAAATCATCTACATAGATGGCAATAATGATGATATGTCCTTATTAAAAGAGGCTTTGGTAAAGGCGGCAGCCTTAAAGAAGAAAAATTATCTGGTCTCTGATTTGGTTTCAGAAAAAAGCACAGTGGCACTGGTCATTCCTATTGACGAATCCGCACCCAAAGAAAGAATCATATTGCCACAGCAGATGGTTCTAAGGGACTTGCTGGATAATCATTGTAAAATTATATGCTGTCAGCCAGAGGAACTGGCTGAAACATTGGCTGAAAATAAAGACATTTCTTTAGTAATAACAGATTCTCAAGTGTTTAAAAAGGTGGCAAAACTGGTTCCTGAGAATATTAGCCTCACATCCTTCAGCATATTGCTGGCCAGATATCGGGGGAGTCTGAACACTCAACTTGAGGGAGTGAATGCCCTTAAAAAACTTAAGGACAATGACAAGGTTTTGATAGCGGAGGCTTGCACCCATCACAGACAGTGCAATGATATTGGCACTGTGAAGCTTCCAGGCTGGATTACAGAATACACTGGCAAAAAAATAGATTTTGAATTTTCTTCTGGCAATGATTTTCCAGAGGATTTGGAAAAATACAAATTAGTTGTTCACTGCGGTGGCTGTATGGTCAATGACAAGGAAATGCAAAATCGGGTGAGACACTGCAAGGAAAAAGGCGTGCCTATAGTGAATTACGGTATGGCTATAGCTGAATTTAATGGGATTTTAGACAGAAGTCTTAAAATTATAGATTCTTGATTTTCTGATGAAAATTAAGATGATTAGAAACTGGCAATTTTTTAGTAAAAGGAGAAAAATATGGTTACTTCAGATCAAAGTATTGTTCGATTGAAGCACAGCATTATGGAAGAGGTTTGCAAACTGGCATGGCGAGGAGAGCTGGATGCAGAACACAAAGAGGCTGTATGTTATGAAATCATTCCAGGTCCAAGACCAACATATCGCTGTTGTGTTTACAAAGAAAGAGAGATAGTAAGACAAAGAGTTATTTTGTCATGTGCTGAAAATCTTCCTACAAACCCAGGTTCAAAGAATGTGGTTCAGGTTATTCAGCCAGCTTGTGATGACTGTTCTATCGCATCCTATTCAGTTACAGATAATTGCCGTTTCTGTCTTGGAAAGGCATGCCTGAATTCTTGTAAATTTGGAGCAATATCTCCAGGTGAAAACAGAATGCATATCGACCCTTCAAAATGTAAGGAATGCGGTATGTGTGCAAAAGAGTGCCCTTATCAGGCAATCGTTCATCTGGTAAGACCTTGTAAAAAGGCTTGTCCAGTTGGGGCTATTTCTTATGACGAATATGGTCACTGTGTAATAGATGATGAAAAATGTATTTCATGTGGTCACTGTATTCACAGCTGTCCATTTGGAGCTATCGGCTCAAAAACATATCTTGTTCATATTATAAAGGCAATACTTGAAGGCAAAAAGGTAGTGGCAATGTGCGCACCAGCTACAGAAGGTCAGTTTGGAGAGAATATTTCCATGGCGTCAGTCAAGGAAGCCTGCAAAAAGCTTGGTTTTACAGATATGATAGAAGTAGGTCTTGGCGGTGATATGACTGCTGCTTATGAGTCCGCAGAGTGGAGCGAGGCAAAAAAAGAAGGACATCAGATGACCACTTCTTGCTGCCCAGCCTTCATCAACATGCTTAGAAAGCATTTTCCAGAGCAGTTTGAAAACAATATGTCATCAACTGTTTCCCCTATGTGCGCTATCTCACGTTTTGTAAAGGCAACCATGGGTGAGGATACAGTTACTGTATTTATTGGTCCATGTATTGCAAAGAAATCAGAAGCTAATGACGAGACAGTTCCTGGCAATGCAGATTATGTTATTACCTATGGTGAGCTTCGTGCAATGATGCGTTCAAAAAATGTGGAATTTGAGCCAGTGGAGGAGGAATACCAGGAGTCTTCTACCTTTGGAAAGAATTTCGCATCTTCAGGTGGTGTGGCAAAGGCTGTTATTGAATGTATGCAGGAGCGTGGTGAAAACACTGATGATATCAGACTGCTACAGTGTGCAGGTGGTGCTGATTGTAAGAAGGCACTTATGATGCTAAAGAGTGGAAAGCTGGATGCAGACTTTATTGAAGGCATGATTTGTGATGGCGGTTGCGTAGGAGGCCCTTCTAAGCACAAGGCAGAACGAGAAATCCTCAAGGCCAGAACACAACTTATCTCAAAGGCTGACGGAAGAAAGGTTCTTGAAAACCTCAAAAATTATCCGATGGATAAATTCTCTATGTATAGGGATGGACACATGGAATAAACATAAGCTCCGCCATAGTAAGACTCTGGCGGAGCTTTTTTATAATTAAGACTAGAAAAGTCTATTAAAACACAAAATAATAACATTCATAAACACAATTTTGTGATATAATAGTTATGTTTGTTAAAATTATCACAATAATATAGATCCAATGCTCTTTATTAAAAGAGTGGATATAAATTATTATTAAATGGAGGAGTAGAAATATGGGAATGTTAGTAACAGCTTTAATCTGTTTACCATTTCTATGGGCAATTTTGCCTGCAGTGATTCACAATTCTAAATGCAGAGCATTTTTTGTCTATCTAGGCTGTGGAATCGTAATAGTTCTTTCGGTTACTACAGCGGTTCAGTGGTTTTTGGCTGGTGGACAAACACTGAACTTTGATTTGCCATACAAGGAAGTATTTGACCATGCTATCCTACTTGGTGATCTTTTCTTAATGTGTCTTATCACATATCTATCAATCAAACACCAAAAAGGAATCATTTCTGTGCTTGCAATTGTTCAGACATTGCTTGTGGCAGCACTTGAGCTTTTTGGACCGGAAGTAGCAGAACTTCCAGCACTTCGTTTTGATTGGCTCACATTTGTCATGATTTTAATTATCGGAGTAGTAGGTTCACTGATTGGCATATATGCCGTGGGCTATATGCATGGCTATCACATCCATCATCACAAGGAGCTAACAGACAGACGTAGCTTTTTCCTTGCAATGATTTTTGTTTTCTTTGGTGCGATGTTTGGTCTGGTATTTTCACAGAGCCTCATTTGGATGTATTTCTTCTGGGAAATTACATCAGTTACATCATTTTTGCTTATTGGCTACACTCGAACAGAGGAAGCTATAAACAATTCATTCAAGGCTTTATGGATGAACCTTCTTGGTGGCTGCGGTATTGCAGTGGCAATAGCAGTTGGTTATCTGAGCCTTGGCACTGTAAATCTTTATGAAATAATTGACTTATCAATTGCAAATGGTGATGGTATCTTCCTACTTCCAATTGCTATGCTTGCTTTTGCAGCACTTACAAAGTCAGCTCAGTTCCCATTCTCAGGATGGTTACTTGGAG
>CAMNPQ010000200.1 GCA_946548305.1 uncultured Pseudobutyrivibrio sp. | reverse complement strand
ATACCAGCTCCTCCTGGTGGTACCATATGTGTAAGTCCCTCAAGTGGAAGACGGCTCATACGCTCGAAGAAGCGTCCCATCTCAGGATGCTCGTTAAGGAAATCCTGATTCATATTAGAGAACTCTGCTGATCCTGGAACGAACATAGGAAGTACCCACTGCTTCTCATGTGCTTCGTTCTCATAATTCCATTCTAAAAGTCCTGTCCAGCTAGCCTTCTCAAGACGCTCTGTTAATGTCTTCTCATCGAGACCTGTAATCTCAAGAAGCTGCTTAAATGTCTTAGGCTTTCTGATGCCACCCATAGAAAGTGCAAGCTCTGCAATTTCCTTTGTAGGTGCAAGATTAGCAACTGCCCAATATTCTGGATCATACTTTGTAATCTTCTGAAGACCAAGCTTAATCTTTGCACGGTCTGTGATAAGCTTTCCAAGTTCAAGAATCTCAGGACGGATATCCTCATCCTTTAAGTCGTTTACCCAATCAGGGTAGAAATCGCCCAAATTATCTGGTCCAATTCCCATTGTGTTTCCTCCTTTTACAACCCTTAATTAATTTACTCCGATCAAAAAGACATACTATGCATTCCATTCAGCTACCTGGTCCCTCAACCAGTCAATCCATTCGTCAAAGCCTTCGCCAGTTTTTGCAGAAACAAAAATAACCTTAGCGTTTGGATTGAGACCGTGAATACGCTCTACTACTGCCTCTTTTGAAAATTCGCTAAACACAGGAAGTGTGTCGCATTTGTTGATAAGCACTACATCACACACTGAAAACATCAGTGGGTACTTAAGTGGTTTGTCGTCTCCCTCAGGAACTGAGAGAATCATAGCGTTCTTTGATGAACCGGTATCAAATTCCGCTGGACAAACTAAATTACCAACATTTTCCAGGAAGACAAGGTCTAAATCCTCAGTGCCAAATTCGTGTAAGCCTTGGCGTGTCATATCTGCATCAAGATGACACATTCCTCCTGTGTGTATCTGAATTGCACGAGCACCTGCCCCTGTAATAGTGGCAGCGTCCACATCAGAATCAATATCAGCCTCCATTACACCGATTTTCATTTCCTCCTTAAGACGGGAAATGGTCTGGCATAATGTAGTAGTCTTGCCTGAGCCTGGAGCTGACATAAGATTAACCAAGAATGTCTTCTGTTCCTTAAGCTCTGCTCTAAGCTTTTTGGCATCAGCATCGTTATCCTCAAAGATGCTTTGCTTTACCTCAATAACTTTGTAATCTAGCATGATTGCTCCTAAGAATTAAATCACAATATACGTTAGTAAACTCTAACTTAATTTTTGAGTTTCCTTTATCTATAATATACATTAAATGATAAATTTTTGTCAATTAGAACATACAGCAAAGCAGTATAAATTCTAGTACAAAGGCACTTTAATACTCACCTGTGTATAAACACTGTAAATTTTATAAGTTTACACTTATTTGTATATACAAAAAGACCCCTACTTTCGTAGGAGTCAAAAAATAGTCTTTAAAATTCCTGTCCGCCAGAAAGAGGATATTTGTCTGTCAAGGTCTTGATAATAGCGCGTGCCTTTTCAATACCTGCTTCCTTTTCTTTGATAACAATGGCGATTGCCTCTGCCACCTTATCAAAATCCTCCTCCTTGAGACCACGTGTTGTAGCTGCTGGAGTACCAAGACGAATACCTGATGTAACAAATGGTGACTTGGGATCATTTGGAATAGTGTTCTTGTTGGCTGTAATGTGAGCCTCGTCAAGAAGCTTTTCCACTTCCTTTCCTGTAAGCTCAAATGGAGTTAAATCGATAAGCATTAAATGGTTATCTGTGCCATCTGAAACAATCTTGATTCCTCTATCCTGTAAGCCCTTACAAAGTGCCTGAGCATTCTTTACAATCTGCTTTCCGTATTCCTTGAAGCTTGGGTCAAGTGCTTCCTTGAAGCATACAGCCTTACCAGCAATAACATGCATAAGAGGACCACCCTGAATACCTGGGAAAACAGCCTTGTTGAAGTTGTATTTCTCGTTAGCCTCAGCTGTTGCCATAATCATACCGCCTCTAGGACCACGTAAAGTCTTGTGAGTAGTTGTAGTAACAATATCAGCATAAGGCACTGGGCTTTCATGAACCCCTGCTGCAACAAGACCTGCGATATGAGCCATATCTACAAAAAGTACAGCTCCTACCTTGTCGCAAATCTCTCTAAATCTCTTGAAATCAATCTTGCGGCAGTATGCTGATGCACCGGCAATAATCATCTTTGGCTTACATTCCACTGCGATTCTTTCAACCTCATCATAATCAATGAAGCCATTATCATTAACACCATAAGGAACAATATTGAAATAAGTTCCAGAGAAGTTTGCCTTTGAACCATGTGTAAGGTGTCCGCCATGGTCAAGATTCATACCCATTACTGTGTCCCCAGGCTTTAGCACTGCAAACTGAACTGCCATATTGGCCTGTGCTCCTGAATGTGGCTGAACATTGACATATTCTGCCCCAAACAACTCCTTGGCACGGTTAATAGCAAGTTCTTCAATAACATCTACCTCTGCGCAGCCTCCATAGTATCTCTTGCCTGGATAGCCTTCTGCATACTTGTTGGTGAGTACTGAACCCATAGCAGACATAACTGCTGGTGATACCCAGTTTTCTGATGCAATAAGCTCGATGTGCTCAGACTGGCGATTGAATTCCTTTACAATAGCCTCTGCCACCTCTGAATCTGTGTTTCTGATGTCCTCAAGTGTGTACATTATTTCCCTTACCTTTCTTTATAAATATTTCTTCTCAAACTCATCTCTCATGAGAGGTTCGTCGAAGTAGTAACCCTGTGCCAAATTTATGGAAAATTTACCAAGCATTTCTATTTGTTTATCTCGCTCAACTCCCTCAACGCAAACATCCACATTAAGTGACTTGGCCAGCTCAGATATAGTCTTGACAAACACTTCCGAAAAGCTGTCGGAATCCATGTCTGAAACATAAGCTTTGTCAATTTTAATGGTGTCTATAGGCATAGTCTTTATGTAGTTTAATGATGAATAGCCAGTGCCAAAATCATCCAGCGCAACCCTGCAGCCTAATTTTCTGATGCCTGTTAAAATTTTTACCATATAATTCATATCATTGACAGCCAAGGATTCTGTAACCTCAAAGGTGACATTTTTAGGATTTATGGATGTTTTTTCTATTAATTCTGTAATCTTTTCCAATATATCATTCTGTGTAAGCTGAACTACGGAAAGATTTATATTGACCTTATAATCAGGATGACCGAAATCATTCCAATGCTTGCATGCCACGATGGCTTCTGTCATCACATGATCACCGATAGCCACTATGAGTCTTAGCTTTTCAGCCTCCAGGATGAATTTGTCTGGAAGTTCCATACCATATTCCACTGAATTCCATCTAACCAGTGCCTCTGCCCCACAGCAGCTAGGTATACCATTGACGAATTCCATAATAGGCTGATAGTACACTTCAAACTCTTCGCAGCCATTTTCCACAGCCTTGCGAATAGCCTGGTCCATTCTGACCTTTTCAGCCATCACCTCTTTTGACTGTTCGCTATAATATTCGAGGCTGTTTTTTCCTTTATTTTTTGCCCCATGTACTGCGATGTTTAATCGTGTAAGTATCTCTGTGGCTGTTTCAATATCTGCTGGACCTTCCACACAGCCCATACTCATGGTGCAGTAGAATTCCTGTCCATTCAATGTCCAAGGATTATCAAACAGATTCATAATCCTTTTGATTATAAATTTCAGGTTGTCATAGTTATCATGCTCCACAAGAACTGCGAATTCATCACCACCCACACGATAACACTTGCCTTTTATGAATGAGATATCATTGATGCTGTGAGCTACATACTCCAGCAAATCATCTCCTACCTTATAGCCTAAGCCCTCATTCACTTTTGCAAAATCGTCTATGTCCACCATCAAGACGGCAAATTTCTTTCCAAGCTTTTTAGCCACATGAAACTCCATAGAAATGTCCCGTTCACATGCCTGCCTGTTGAAAAGACCTGTGAGAATGTCCTCCTGCGCCTGCCTTTCTACCTTTTTCTGATAGATACGAAGGTCTGTAATATCATAGAAGGTTATCATTCTGACGTCTCTTCCATCCACCCATTTTGTGGAGTTTAAAGATATGTCAAACCATTTTCCTGAGCCGTTTGCAGAATATCCATTCAGCTGCGTGCCTGAATATTTCTCATCAAAAATGATTTCCTGAACAGCTACCCTGTCTATGTCGTTGTTGAACATTTCTTTAAATGTTTCATTGGTGTAGAGAATCTGCTCTTGATTCAAATCAACCACCACAACACCATAGCCTGCATTTTGTAAAATAGCCTCCAGGGCATTGTAGGAGCTTGCCAAAGAATTTGCTGTGATTTTTTTCACCAGCACTGTATGTAATATGCGCTTTATATCATTTGCAAAGCGCAAATCATCCACACTCCATTTTCTTGAAACACCTATGGAGAACAGGCACAGATACATTGCAGCTGTATCATTTACATTTATAGGCAAAAGAATGGCTGCCTTGATACCATATTTTAAGAAAAATATCTCAAAAGCCTCTGGCAATGCGGCATCTGATGATATTGTATAAGGCTTGCCATTCATAAAAGGAAGCTCTACAAGGGGT
>CAMNPQ010000199.1 GCA_946548305.1 uncultured Pseudobutyrivibrio sp. | reverse complement strand
AATTGATGAATAATTTAGCTCCATCAACCATGAATGTAAAATCTGCAAGTGCTGGTAGAACTGAAAGTCCGCCACCACACTGTCCAGCAACGCAAATAAGCTGAGGAATAACACCCTTTACATCTGCAGCTTTTTCAATTACTGAACCAAGTGCCTCAAGAGCATCAAATGACTCCTGTAAACGAACACCACCACAATCAATAAATCCAATGACCGGAGCACCTACCTTAAGTGCCATGTCGTAAACAGATAAAATTTTCTTGGCATGCATTTCGCCAATAGTGCCGCCTAAAACATCAGCATTCTGGCTGAATACGAAAACTAAAGTTCCGTTTACGAGACCATGTCCAATAATTACTCCATCTGATGGTTCTTTTTTTGCATCAAGGTTAAAATCTGTGCTTCTACTGGTGACTAACGACTGCAGCTCAACAAAGCTGTTTTCGTCCAGTAATGCATTAATCCTAGCCTGAGCTTGATTTGAATCATTACCCATCTTGTACCTCCATTTATATAAATTATTTCAAAATTTCTCGCAAGTTTAATGATACCTATTTTGCCCACCTATTTCAATCTGATTTTGTTAAAAAATTGTCACAACTTTCACAGCAAAACATTGTTAAGAATTATACTTGCAAAAAAGCCAACCCATATTATGGATTGGCTTAGTAAAAACTAAATAAATTAAACAGTAACCTCTACGTTGTTTGCCTCATTTTCTGCTTCTAACTTAAACTCTTCTATTTGGGTCTGAGAAAGCTCTGGCAATTCATCAATGGAGCTGACTCCAAAGGAACGAAGGAACTCTTCTGTAGTGCCAAAAAGCATAGGACGACCAGGCGCATCAAGCCTGCCTAATTCTGCGCAAAGCCCGTATTCCACCAGCTTTGAAACTGCAAAATCACAGGAAACACCTCTGATTTTTTCTATCTCAGATTTAGTGATAGGCTGCTTGTAGGCAATAATTGATAAAGTCTCAAGCAGTACATCTGTAAGGACATATTTTTTAGGCTGCTTCGCAATTCTGATAAGATATTCATAAATATCCGGGCTGGTACACATTTGATATGAACCATTAAGTTCAGTAATTGTGATGCCTCTCTTTTGTTTTTCATATTCAGCTTTGAGACTTTCGATAGCTTTTACCACTTCGCTCTCTTCAATCTCAATAGCCTTGGCAATCTTTGATGGCTCTACAGAACCACCCATAGCAAACAAGATGCCTTCAACAATATTTTCAATTTCCTTTTGTTTCATAATGACCTCAGTATAAAAATATGTTAGGCTGCAATCTTTGATTCAATGAAGATATCAGTAAAGGTGTCTTCCTGTCTGATGAAAATCTGACCAGCCTTCATCATCTCTAAAATACAAAGGAATGTAACGATAACCTCTGTCTTAGAGTGTGCTGCTTCAAGAAGATTTCTAAAGCTAAATGTGTTATGAACCTTGGCAAAGGCAATAGTCCACTCCATTTTCTGCTCAAGGGAAACCTCTTCCTTTTTAATCTTACCAAATGTAGAACGAATAGGGTCTCTTCTATTATCCTGTCTCTTAAGCACCTGGTTAAAAATGTCGTTAAGCTTATTAAGTGTCAAATCACCCATAAGCTCTTCTAAATCAACAGGCTGCTCGTATTTTAAAACCTCATCAGGAATGGTAGGCTCCTTATAAAATACAAGGCTTGCATCCATCTGTCTGTCCCTAAGTTCATAAGAAATAGTCTTGTACATTTTGTATTCAAGGAGCTGCTGAACAAGCTCTGCACGTGGATCCTCTTCTTCCACGTCCTCTTCTTCCTTCTCTTCACGAGGCAGAAGCATGCGACTTTTGATATCTAAAAGTGTGGTGGCCATAAGCAAAAACTCGCTCATGACATCCAAATCACTATTATCCATAGCTCTCACATATTCCATGTATTGATCTGTAATCTCAACAATAGGAATGTCGTAAATATCAACTTTATTTTTATCTATCAAATGTAAGAGCAAGTCCAAAGGACCCTCAAACACCTGAAGCTTTACATTCATCTCCAAGTCTTTTTCTCCCTCTAATCCGTATGTTACGTTTACAAGCATTAGTAATTCTTCGGTCGGCAGCACGCCGACCTTAAGAATTCTAATAGCTTGTCAACTACATACTCACTAAAAAAATAAAATGGTCTCACGCCATTACGCTTGAGACCATTATAAAAGACTATATTGTGTGTGTCAATAGAGTTGACCACAAGATTTAGTATTCAGACAATTCTATAAAGATTCTAAAGTCTTGCGAATCTCAACGATAAAATCACGAGAATTCAAAACAGTAGGATTTTCTATTGATGTGATAAGAGCCAAATCCTTTGTCATTTTGCCATCCTCGATTGTCTTGATGCAAGCTTTTTCCAGCTTATCAGCAAATGCTGAAAGCTCTGGGAGATTATCAAGCTCTCCACGTTTTCTGAGAGCTCCTGTCCAGGCAAATATGGTAGCTACAGAGTTTGTAGAGGTCTCCTCGCCCTTGAGATGCTTGTAGTAGTGACGCTGCACTGTACCGTGAGCAGCCTCGTATTCATAATAGCCAGCAGGGCTAACAAGCACTGATGTCATCATGGCAAGTGAACCAAAGGCTGACGAAATCATATCGCTCATTACATCACCATCATAGTTTTTACATGCCCAAATGAAGCCACCCTCAGACTTCATAACACGTGCCACTGCATCATCTATAAGTGTATAGAAATATTCGATACCTGCCTTATCAAAAGCATCCTTATAATCCTTATCAAAGATTTCCTGGAAAATATCCTTGAATCTATGGTCATACTTCTTTGAGATAGTATCCTTTGTAGCGAACCACAAATCCTGCTTTGTATCAAGGGCAAACTTGAAGCAGCTATGGGCAAAGCTCTCAATTGAATTATCAATATTGTGCTGTCCCTGAACTACACCAGGACCATTAAAGGTATGTACAAGTGCTCGCTCCTCAGTGCCATCCTCAGCTGTGTATACAAGCTCTACCTTTCCAGCACCAGGAATAACCATCTCAGAATTCTTATATACATCACCATAGGCATGACGAGCAATTGTAATAGGCTTTTTCCAGGTTTTAACATTTGGCTCAATGCCCTTTACAACTATAGGTGCTCTGAAAACTGTACCATCTAAAATGGCACGAATAGTACCATTAGGGCTCTTCCACATTTCCTTTAGCTTGTACTCATCCATACGGGCTGCATTTGGAGTGATTGTGGCGCACTTTACTGCTACACCATATTTTTTAGTAGCCTCAGCAGATTCAACAGTTACCTTATCATCTGTCTCATTTCTATGCTCCAAGCCTAAATCGTAATACTCTGTCTTCAAATCAACAAATGGAAGCAAAAGCTCGTCCTTAATCATCTGCCAGAGTATACGAGTCATCTCGTCCCCGTCCATCTCTACCAATGGGGTTGTCATCTGTATCTTGCTCATACATATCTCCTATCCAAATCCGCTAGTTGCACTATCAAGCATTTAGTCTATCATAGTCTGTTACAGTCACAAGCATTAATAATTCTTAGCTCGACAGCACGTCTCGCTAAAGAATTTTAATAGCTTGTTACTTACAGACAATTTAGTTAATGTAGCTTGATAGTGACTAGCTCATCAAATTAATCTAGATTCTTAATAATTCTACTTTACAACAAGATTTACGATCTTGTTTGGTACGTAAATCTCTTTTACCAGGTTCTTGCCATCTAAGGCTTTTGCTACGGAAGCATCAGCCTTTGCGATAGAAAGGGCTTCGTCCTTTTCACAGCCGTTAGGGATGGTGATGGTAGCCTTAAGCTTACCGTTGACCTGAACACCTATTTCGATAGTAGATTCTACGATTTTGGCAGGGTCAAATTCTGGCCATGCAGCAAGCGAGCAGTAGCCTTCACCGCCAAGTGCTGCATACATCTCTTCTGCAAGATGTGGAGCAAATGGGCAAAGAATCTTTACAAGAAGAGTGAGGTTGTCCTTTGTAATATGTCCTTCAGCAACGATATCGTTGAGAAGTCCCATCATAGCTGCGATAGCTGTGTTGAACTTCATAGCTTCAATATCCTCTGAAACCTTCTTTATAGTCTTATGAATTCCTGTTTCTATCTTTTCGCTGTTTGCCTCATCAGAAACGATATCTGTAAGACCTGCGAAACGCTCTAAAAATCTCTTACAGCCACGCACTGATGCATCAGACCAAGGAGCAGCTGCGCCGTAGTCACCCATGAAAAGTACGTAAGTACGAAGTGTGTCAGCACCATAAGCATCTACAATATCAAGTGGGTCGATTACGTTACCACGAGACTTAGACATCTTCTGTCCATCCTCACCTAAAATCATACCCTGAGCACTACGCTTTAAATATGGCTCTGGAGTGTTTACCACACCAATGTCATACAGGAAATGATGCCAGAAACGTGAGTAAATCAAGTGACGGGTAACATGTTCCATACCGCCGTTGTACCAGTCAACTGGCATCCAGTAGTTAAGCTTATCCATTGCTGCAAGTTCATTATCATTATGTGGGTCAATGTAACGTAAGAAGTACCATGAAGAACCAGCCCACTGAGGCATAGTATCTGTCTCACGCTTTGCATCCCCACCACACTTAGGACACTTGCAGTTTACAAAGCTTTCTACTCTGGCAAGTGGTGACTCACCATCTGTACCAGGCTCAAACTTCTCCATTACAGGCAGCTTAAGTGGAAGCTCCTCAAATGGAACAGCCACATCACCACATGTAGGACAGTGAACAATTGGAATAGGCTCGCCCCAGTAACGCTGGCTGTTAAATGCCCCATCCTTCATCTTGAACTGAACACCAGCCTTACCACAGCCAAGCTTCTCAAGC
>CAMNPQ010000198.1 GCA_946548305.1 uncultured Pseudobutyrivibrio sp. | reverse complement strand
ATGAGATGCGGAAAAAGCTGTAAATACCAGCTCTCCTGCATAAGGATGTCTGGCATCTGTTGGCATTTTGGTGACTCTTTCGCAAACCTCAACTATCTCCTTGATGTCTTCGAGATGAAGCTCAGGATTCACTCCCTGAGAAAACATATTGTATGCAATTGTAAGTATGTCTACATTTCCTGTACGCTCGCCATTGCCAAGAAGTGTGCCTTCCACTCTGTCTGCTCCAGCCAGTAATCCCAGTTCTGTAATAGCTACACCAGTACCTCTATCGTTATGTGGATGTATTGAAAGGATGATGTTGTCTCTATCCTTAAAATGAGTGCTCATCCATTCTATCTGGTCTGCGTAAACATTAGGTGTATTCATCTCAACAGTAGCTGGCAGATTAAATATAATTGGAGCTTCTGTTGCGTGATTCCATGTCTCCTGAACCGCAGTACAAATATCAAGAGCAAAATCCACCTCTGTACCAGTAAAGGACTCTGGAGAATATTCAAGCTGAAGATTTCCATCATACCTGTCAAGTCTGTCCTTAACCATCTGTGTTCCAGCTTTTGCTATCTCAATTATTTCATCCTTATCAGCATGGAATACCACATCTCTTTGCAATGTAGATGTGGAATTATAGATATGGAAAATGACATTTGGAATGCCCTGAATTGCCTCAAATGTACGGTCAATAAGCTCTTCCCTGCACTGGGATAATACCTGCACCTTTACATCTGAAGGAATTCTGTTTTCTTTTACCAGCTTTCTCAAAAAATCAAACTCTATCTGACTGGCAGCGGGAAAACCAATCTCAATCTCTTTAAAGCCTAACTTAAGGAGGAGGTTGAATAACTCCATTTTTTC
Source organism: uncultured Pseudobutyrivibrio sp. (assembly GCA_946548305.1). Taxonomy (GTDB): domain Bacteria; phylum Bacillota; class Clostridia; order Lachnospirales; family Lachnospiraceae; genus Pseudobutyrivibrio. The sequence goes on along the minus strand of CAMNPQ010000198.1, from coordinate 4,109 downwards.
GTCCACATTCATTGGTTCAACAAGTGCTTGATTACCATCTCGCAAATCTACAGAACACCAAATAGGTGCTTTTTCAATCTGCTTGTTTGGCCATGTACGCTCTGGATATTCCAGAACCGGATTCGCTTTGTATCTCTTGTAGTTCAACATTATTCTTCCTCCTAATCTTCTTTCTAGGTTACTTGCTACAACCCTTTTATTACAACAATTATTTACTCACCTAATCCTGCTTCAATAGACGAAACAATCTCAGCCAAAGCCTCATTTTCGTCTTCTCCTTCGCAGGTTATTATTATCTCCTCACCAGACTTTACACATGCTCCGAGGACACTAAGCACCGATTTGGCATTTGCCTCGTAACTGTTGTCTGTGGTGAAGGTGATTTTAGAACTGAATTTCATGGCAGTCTCGCACAGCACTCCCGCTGGTCTAAGGTGCAAGCCTGTCGCATTAACTATCTCTACCTTTTGTGAAACCATAATCTCACCCTTACAAAATTGTTTTAGTAATTAATTCTGCCAAAGCCTTTGCATCACGGTCTATTTCCTCTTGATCCTTGCCTTCAATCATGACACGCACAAGTGGCTCTGTACCTGATGGACGTATTAATACTCGTCCTTCTCCTGCAAACTTCTTTTCAAGCTCTTCGATTGCTTTTGCAATCTCTGGATACTCCATGTAGCTTTCTTTTTTGTGATTTGGTACCTTTGCATTAACTAAGGACTGTGGTAATACCTCCATTATAGAAGCAAGGCTTGACAATGACTCTCCTGTATCCACCATTACCTGTAAAAGGTGCAGCGCAGATAGCAGTCCGTCACCAGTTGTATTGTCATCCAGGAAAATAACATGTCCGCTTTGCTCACCACCAATGTTATAGCCATTTTCAAGCATGTTTTCAAGGACATATCTATCCCCAACCTTGGTGGATTCCACATTGATGCCCTGTTCCTTTGCCATGAGTGTAAATCCCAGGTTTGTCATAACAGTCACCACACAGGTATTCTTCTTAAGTGTGCCTCTGTCCTTCATGTACTTGGCACAAATAGCCATTACCTGATCGCCATCAATAAGCTTGCCTTTTTCATCTACTGCAAGCATTCTGTCTGCATCACCATCAAATGCAAGTCCCACCTTTGCATTTTCTGCAACTACTCTGGCCTTCAACTCATCCATATGGGTGCTGCCACAGTTACTATTGATGTTTGTTCCATCAGGGTTGTTGTGGATGGTGATAAGCTCAGCTCCAAGTTCTGACAGGCATGCTACGGAAGTTCTGTATGAAGCTCCTTCAGCGCAGTCAATAACAATCCTCATTCCTGACAAATCAACAGGCACTGCATTCTTCAAAAAATCAATATACTCTCTTCCAAGGTCAAATCTGTAATCAATCTTGCCGATTTCAGCACCTGTTGGAAGATTTACATTCTTCATATCGCTTTCTATGAGAGCCTGGATTTCATCCTCCAAAGCATCCGGCAGTTTAAATCCCTTTCCATTAAAGAATTTGATTCCATTGAATTCCATTGGATTGTGGCTGGCAGAAATAACAACTCCTGCATCAACCTTGTGCTTGCGTGTGAGATATGCGATAGCTGGTGTAGGTAACACACCTACATATACTGCATTTGCACCCACTGAACAAATACCGCTCATGAGTGCTGCTGCAAGCATAGTGCCTGAAATTCTGGTATCGCACCCTACGATTATTGTTGGCTGATGCGAAGCTTCCTTGGTAAGCACATATGCGCCTGCCTGACCTAATTGTTTTGCCAATTCAATTGTAAGCTCCGAGCCAGCCACACCTCTAACTCCATCTGTTCCAAATAATCTTGCCATTTTACTCCTTTCAATCAGCAGATGTTTCCCCAGATGATTCTGCTGTTTCATCGCTACTTGCCCCAGCAGTTTCATCCTGTATAACATCAACTGTCACCAATGTATTTTGAATTGTAATTCCATCTATTGCTTCAAACTGTACCACAGCATTCTGTCCTTCTCCCACTGTCAGGCTAGAGCAATCAATATAGCCTTTTATTTGAGACACATCAAGAGCTGCAAGTGCCGCCTCTGTACCAAACACATTTACTGTAAATTCCGTAGTCGCAAGGGATACTCCTATTCCCTCTGGAATATTTCTCAGCTCAACATTAGAGCCAGACAGGTCTGCTGTCGATGCTGATTCAGATTCCATCAGCACATATATTGTCACCTTTGTGTTGGAGCCATCTGTCAGTGTGACGTTCTCCGGGATATAAGGAGTTATATCCACTGTTGTAGTAAATGAGCCGCTTAAATCCGACAGATTTATTACTGTATCTGGAATGGTAATGCTTGTTACATCATTCAGGTCACTGGCTTCCCCTGTAATCATCACTGATGCCGGGTCAGTCTTTATAGAGCCAAGTGTCAATCCCTCAGCTAAAGCTCCACTTGTCTTAACCACAATATCCACAGTCTTTGTATGAGAAAATCCAACGCTTACATCTACAGTTGAAACTGATAGGCTCAAATCCTCCGACTCCACTTCTTCACCAGAAGAGTTATAAAGCTTTGGTATTACGCTTTCTGTAAAATTGCTGGTTACCCCTGTAACATTTGCAGTTGCCACAACGCTTTCGATTGTGGATACCACAGCCTCTGGACCTTTCACAGTAATGACAGTCGGGCTACATGTAACCGTTTCAACAGCCAGTCCACTTTCCAAAGCACCTGTAGTCTGAGCATTAATTACAAATCGCTGTGTTGTCTCATCCTCCAGCACCACATACAAATAGTTTTGTTTGCTGGAAATCGTTATGTGGCTAGCATATGATTTTGCTGTAATGGTAACCGGTATACGCTCCTCGTTTTCCAAATTGTTCATATCTGCCACAGCAGAAAAATCTGAAGGCGACAGCTTTTCTATGATAGAACGCTTTGCCGTTACACGGAAGCTTACTGTGTTGACTCCATCTTTTACTTCGTATAGCTTTCCTGCATCTTTCAAGACGCTTTCGTTTGTCACTGTAACCACGGAAGTAAAGGTTCTGGTTTGGGTAGGGTCATCAATATTAACCACTATAAGCCACAGCAGGAATGAAAATATGATTGCAAGTATTTTTAATCCAACATCCTTTGTGAGGGCTCTTATGATTTTCTGCTTCATTATTCACCCTCCTTATTAACTTTATTTTCGTTTCCTTCTTCAACTTCAGGGCTCTGAATCTTTTTAAGCTCTGCTATCAATTCATCCTCTTTTACGTCCCTGACAATTTTGCCTTCCCTTGCATAGGATACGGTTCCTGTCTCCTCAGAAACAACTATCGTGAGAGAATCAGATACCTCACTGATACCCACAGCTGCCCTGTGCCTGGTGCCTAAATCCTTTGAAAGTCCCATATTATCAGACAATGGGAGGTAGCAGGTTGCAGAAATCACCCTGTCTCCTCTAACGATAACAGCACCATCATGAAGAGGTGTGTTCTTTTCAAATATATTTATAAGCAATTGTCTGGTCACAAGCGCATCCAGACTGATTCCTGTTCGTTCGAATTCAGTGAGCTGCATGTCATTTTCCACAACAATAAGAGCCCCTGTTTTAACTGCTCCCATCTCATAGCAGGCTGTAACCATACCTGTGATAGTGGAATCATCAAATTTCTTTGCCCCGGTCTTAAACAAATTCCAGGTGAACATTGAAGTGATTTTTCTTCGTCCAATTTGCTCCAAGGCACGTCTTAGCTCTGGCTGGAAAACCACTATAAGCACTGTCACGCCGACAGATATCAGCCTTTCTCCCAACCACAGAATAGTGTTCATCTGGAATATGGCAGCAAGCACAAAAAACAGCATGATAATAAGGACACCTCTAATAAGCATCCAGACTCTACTGTTTTTCACCCACACCAGCAAGTGATACATGAAATATGCAATTATAAAAATTTCTATGATATCTGTAATGGATACATCTGGAATATTTACATTGAAATAATCGTCGATGAAGGCATCTACAGCATTGACAAAATCAACCACTATATTTTCTTAACCTCTTTTTCTTCCTCTACAATTCTAATCTTTGGAACAGCAGTTACATAATAATAATAGTCATCATCCTCAAACTGAACCTT
>CAMNPQ010000197.1 GCA_946548305.1 uncultured Pseudobutyrivibrio sp. | reverse complement strand
TTCTACACTCGCAACCTTACCATTTTTGATAACAAATTTTCAGCCCATGAGTGCGACCCAATTGCTCTGTCTTCTTATGGCTGGCATCAGTGCATCCCTCGGGCAATTTTCCATAACCACTGCCTATAAATACGCTCCTGCAAAAGAAATATCAGTATTCGACTATACCCAAGTTGTTTTTGCAGCCATTTTAGGCATATTGTTCCTTGGGGAAGTCCCCTCCCTGCTTAGTATCCTAGGGTACATAATTATAATTGGAGTGGCAGTATTCAGGTGGTATTTAAATCTTAAAAATAGCTAATAATTAAGCCAACCCTAGGTTGGCTTATATTTCACTCCACCTCTATTTCCTTAGGCACAGTAAAGCTAAATTCTTCTTTTCCTGCTATGCGCTGTCCTTTTACCACTATCTTTCCATAGCATGTCTCATAAGTAACATTAAACTCATTCATTGAATCAGGCATAAATGGATGTATTTTAATTTTTTTGAAGCCAGGCTCTACAATCTCTATGCCGCCAATGCCACTGTAAAACCATTCTACAATATGCCCCATCATATCATGACAGTGGCTGCGAGGATTTGTCTCCCAGTATTCTCCTAAAGTGGTCTCCCCATCCAGAATAAATGCGTAGTAGCTTGGATGTTGCTTACGAGTGATGCACTCTGCTATCAGCTGGTTCATACCATATTTTGCTGCTGCCTGAATCACATATGGCAAGCCTACTTCACCAGCAATAAGAGCACCTGCCGATTCAATATTATCTCTTAAACAATCTGCCACATCAGCTTCTGCATCCTTTGGAACAATTCCCCAGTAAAGAGGAAGTGCCTCAATAGCTTGGGTGGTAACTATCCCATCTTCTCTCTTTTCATAGCTTCGATAACAGTATTTACCATTAGCATCCTTAACCAACAGCTTATCATTGTAATTTTCTTTTATCGTATTTGCGTATTTTTCCAGCTCTTGCTTATCTAATTCTTTACCAAGTATATCAGCAAACCATGCAAGGGTAATAGCATCTGCATACAAAAAAGCAGTCTCCACATTTTCTCTTGCTAGCTCTCCCTTTGGATTACCCCAATCCCCCAGGCCATGATTTATAAATCCATCTTCATTTACCTTTGTCTTTAGATGGTCCAGATATCTCATGCCAGCATCATAGTTTTCCTCAATAATGTTTTTATCACCATAGAAAATATAATGCCATCTGGTGCCTAATATAATGGATGAGCCCCAGGCTATAATGTCATAAAAACTGCCCATGCCAGGCACTGGGAGCACATTTGGAATATAGCAAGGTGCCTGGGATGGAACCAGTCCTTTTCCAGGGTACACAGAATTGCCTTCAAAATCCTTGAAAGAGTCTCCTGCCCCATGCTGGCTGTCTCTCATGTCATGTAAAAATTTACGCCATAAATCCTTGCCATCTTTCATGAACATGATGGCCGCCCCCATCAAATGATTTGGCTCTTGCCATGCAAAACGCTCTATTGTAGGGCAATCCGTATGGACACTAAGCATATTTGCCTCTACAGTCTTTTCAATCATATCGTAAATACGATTATATCTTTCATCATTGCAATGGAAATTTCCTGATTGTTTCCATGCAGATGTAATAGCATTGGCTTTTAGCTCTACTACTGTGGCATCGCCTTCCACAGCGAAGTATCTGCCTGAAAAATAAGTAAATGACTGCCTTACCTCTTCTATTTCATTATCCTTTTGGATTTTATATGTAATGATATTGTCAATCAGCATCCAGTTTTTTGCCATCTGATCAGGCAAACCATTCTCATCCAGCTTTTCTGCTGGTCTAAATGATATCTCAGTTCTGGCCTTTCCCTTTACCTTTGCCTCTAAAAGCCCAGATACATTCTGCCCTATATCGTATACGCGTAATCCGTCTTTTTCAGAAATGAGCTTAGCCTCGTATGTCTTTATCACTTTTATCATCGGCTGTTCTGGAAGCATCAGCTTTCCAGATGGAATATCAGAAGCATCTGCAATAGCTGCATTCTCCCAAATTCCATCATCATCTCCGATATACTCAGAGCCATACACGTTGGTATGCTTCACCCTGTGGGCTTTCACCGGCCAGCTGTCATCTGTGATAATTTCTTCTATACTGCCATCTTCGTATTCTAGGGAAAGCTTCATATTGCAAATCAGGCACTTTCCAAATGGCTTATATGGATTTGGATTTGGTGGCATAAACTCTGGAAAATGAAAGCTGTAACCAAATTCCATGTCCCAGTTGTACCAGCCATTTCCCACTTCTATAGAAAGTACATGCTCCTCTTTATCAAGAAATGATAAAACGTCATACTGCTCATACTGAACTGTCTTTCTATAGTCTGTCCAGCCAGGAGCGAGAACGCTGTCAGATACCCTTTTTCCATCAATATAAAAATTGAACTGGCCAAGGCCAGTAATGGCAACCGTCGCTGCCCTTACTGACCCTTTCAGTTTTATTTCCTTTTTAGCCACAAATGGCTTATCAGTATTATTTGTAATCCAATAACCTAATTTCATATTATTCATCTATTGCCTTCAAATTCTCTTTCATCTTGTTAATTTCTGCTCTATGTGGCTCGATTGGATTAAAAATCAAGCACACTATAAGTATAACGCATGTTGCTGCAGGAAGCGCAAATCTAAGACAGTTTATAGCAAGCATTGCCGAATCTGGTTCCTGCCCTATAGCATTTGCAACATATCCACTTGCAGCAAGCACCGCAAGCACACCTGAGCTTACCAGCGTAGAACCGCATTTATAAGAAAATCCCTTGATAGCTGAAACCATACCATTCATGCTGACATTTTCTTTAAGCTGAATATAGTCAATTGTATCATTTACAAAAAAATTGATAAGTGCCTGTTCCATTGCTGAAAAAGCTGTTGCTAAAAATGACACTGCAAACAATACTGGCATTGATTTATTTCCTACAAAGAAAAGCAATACGTAGCATACCAATGTAAGAGACTGAGTCAGAATGAATGCCTTTGTTACACTTCCACAAACCTTTATTAAAAGTGGCATCAAAACCATCATAGATACCAGTGCACCTATGGAAAGCACTCCCATATATACACCAATCAAATCAGGTCTCATAATGTAATACATAATATAGTATACCGATGTAGAAAACATTGCTCCATAGCCCACAGAAGACATCATCCAAATAATTAACATTATGAAAAGTTTTTTATGTCTACCAAATACCTTTAAATCCTCTACTACAGAACGTCCATCTGATGCCACTCTATATCTTTCCTTTGTGGTTTTAAATAGCCAAATATTTGCTATAATCGCAAGTACACCATATATAAGCATCAAAGGTGCATAGCTTCCAAAGAAACCCACAAAGCTTGTGGTAAATGTGGATGCTATCGTAAATGCGATAGCCACAGAAATCATACCAAGTGTTACAGCATTTCCACGTTCTTTGTCATTTTTTGTAACAGCTGGAATCAGTGCCATTTGAGGCATTGTAAGTGCTGTCACAGCCATACCATACAGGATGTAGAAAACACCTATGTATAAAATCTTTTGACCATTTGTCAGTCCTGATGGATTTAAAAACAAAAAGAAAGATACTATTGTAAGAACTACTGGTACCCAAAGTAGATAAGGTCTAAATGAACCATACTTTGTCTTTGTTCTATCACAAATGCCTCCCATAAGCGGGTCATTTATTGCATCCCACAATGTTGCAATCAACATGATAACAGATGCAGCTGCCGCAGGAATCATTACTGTGTCTGTCATAAAATTTGAAAAGTAGCTTGCAACTGTTGCCTGGATTAACATGAAGCCTCCACCTTGAGACAATGCATAGGCAACTGATGTACTTTTCGTGTAACCTGAATGTTTTTCTTTATTTTCCATTTTACCCTCCTATACTAAAGCCTGTTTGCTTTGTAGCTTTAGAATATCAGCTTAAATTCAAAAGGTCTTTAATAATTCAAGACAAACCTATTGGCAAAATCGGACATATACTTTTCAACTTATTGATTTATAATTGAGCTGTTATTATTATTACTATAGTAGTTCTTTCGGTTAGGAGAAAATAAATGATTCCATTAAATCCAATAGAACAAACACTAAAAAATATATGTGAAGCAAATCCAGAAATCTATAATGTGCATTATCTCAATGATGAGGATTTCAATGAGATAACCCGCCGTATTGGCTTAAATTTAAAGGTAATTTTAGATTTGCCATTTGATGATTCCCTTACAGAAGACGATTTCTTTGAAGAAGGCGAAAATGTGTCTCTGCTTACTCATGCCAGATACTTACCGCCATTGATACACAAGCATGTATTTTTTGAAATGATATATGTACGAGAAGGAAACTGTATCAATTACCTAAATAATAGGGAATATAATTTGTCAAAAGGTGACATCTGTATAATTGCACCAAACCACGCACACGCTCTTTATGCCTTTACAGATAATGTTAATGTTATAAACATACAGATGCGTAAAAGTACCTTTGAAAGCTCCTTTTTTGACATACTAAAAGAAAAGGATATTTTATCCGATTTTTTCATGCATGGTCTCCATGATATGACTGGGAATGCCTGCCTTACCTTTAGAACAGGTGATGATGAATTACTCTTTAAAATGTCTGAAGCCATGCTTAACGAAATTAACAACCACTATAAATATCGGGGTAAAATGCTAGACTCACTGGTTTCCACATTTTTAATTCATCTTTTACGGGAGCACGAAAAAGATATTGTGGTATCTCCTGAATCCAGAACAAAAAATGATGATAACCTGATTCTGATGCTTCAGTATATCCAAAGCAACTATGCTACCCTCTCCCTGACAGAGCTTGCCAGATTTTTTGGCTATAGCACCAGGCATGTGTCCAGACTGCTAAAGGAAAGCACTGGAAAAAGCTTTGCCGATATCACAAAAGAGCTACGCATGAAAAATGCAGCCAGGCTTCTTT
>CAMNPQ010000196.1 GCA_946548305.1 uncultured Pseudobutyrivibrio sp. | reverse complement strand
CCTGTATACTTTCAGCAGGCTTTTCTATTTCTTTATTCTTGATTTTACTTTTAGCATAATCACTGCTACCAACAGTAATCATACAGTGTTGGCAAATCACATGGTTATCTGCAGGTTGCCCGCAAATGACGCAGGTATCATCCTTATTTACACCTGTTGCTATATCAAATATACGACCTTTGAATCGCTTTCCAAAAGCAGATTCCAGAATTTGTCTCTCATTTTCAAGTCTAAGTATCCCCTCAACCACATCCATATTGCTCAAATCATACTTGGATGCCAGTTGTACCATATAATATAATTCCTGTCTTAGCTTTTCATCTGCCATAATCTATCCCATTATTTTAGCATGTCTGCTTTTTCATCCATACCTTTAAAACATAAATATGCTAAAAGCTTATTATCCCTTTCGAGAATTTTACCAGCATATAAAATACCATTTACTTCTGCTTCTGCCCGAACAATCCTTGCCTTAACAGCCAGGCTAAAATCAGAATCCTTTGCATAATCTGCAAAATTTATTTCCACTATATCTCCAATGGTAACACGATATGAATTTCCAAGAAATGAAACACCGCTGTCACTTACATCTAAGACTGAAACAGAAAATCGAAGCCCGTTTTCCATAAGAGCAGAACCAGGCTTTTTAACTATTACTCTGCCATCTTCTCTGCGCTCAGACGAGGCAGCGATTTTGCCGAAGGCTTTGGCATCAATAGCGTAATAATCCACGTCCTTGAAATTAACAACGTTCACAGAAAGATTCTTCCATACCACTCTGCCACCTGTCTGAGGATCTATACAATGCAGTGAAAAACTCATCCCCTGTGGAGAACCGCTGGCAAAATCCACAACCTGATCATTGTAAATATATGGTTTAACTAAAGCTCCCGTGCCATTATTAGTACCAACCACTTCTGTTTTAAATTCGAAGGAGGAATCTCCAATTAGTATTTCTAGGGTAACTTCTTGTCCCGCTGTTAATTTGTCAATCGTCATAACAATTCTCCCAAATAATATCGTTGCTATTATTTTACCTAATTATCTCGCCTTTTTGAACCAGTTCTTAATTATTTTTTTGTTTTGACAGCGGCTTCTACCACATGCTTTACCAGAATGCTGGTTGTAACGCCACCTACCCCACCTGGTACAGGAGTTATGGCATCTACTATATTTTCAGCTTCATCAAACTTCACATCACCGCACAGTTTATTTTTTTCTTCATTCCAGCTAATTCCTACATCTATAATGGTCTGACCTTCTTTAAAGTATTCCTTTCCAACACTTTCCATTTGCCCTGAAGCAACCACCACAATATCTGCTGTCTTGGTTATAGATGGAATATCCACAGTTTTAGTATGACAGATAGTGACTGTAGCATTTTGGTGCATCAAAAGCATTGCGATAGGACGCCCAATAACTAAAGAACGCCCTATTACAGCAACTCTTTTTCCCTCGATAGGAATATTATAAAATTTTAAAATCTCCATTGCAGCCTCAGCTGTACAAGGAGAAAAACCAAGACTTGCATTTGTAAATACACCAGCCAAAGACAAATCTGTACATCCGTCCACATCCTTTTCATGGGACAACATATTTCTAGCTTTTTCTCCATCAATATGCTTAGGCAATGGTCTAAACATAAGGATTCCATGTATATTTATATCCTGATTTAATTCATCCAGTTTCTCAAAAAAGACTTCTTCTTCCACATCTGCTGGTAAATTAACCAGTTTCGTTTCAACTCCTATTGCCTCACATCTTTTTATAGCTCCTTTTTCGTAGGAGATATCATCAGCTCTTTCACCAACTCTTAAAATCGCAAGTGTTGGAATTATTTCATTTGCTTTTAATTTTTCCACCTCTATGCGTAAACGTTCATTTAGGCTTTCAACCACTTCTTTTCCTTTTAATAATTTTGCCATACCATCTCCTATTTTAGATTTTCAACTACATCATCATATATGTTATCTGCCTTTTTTGTGTACTCATTAAGCAGACGTTCTACTTTTTCATCCAGTTTAGCTGCATATGCCTTGTCTAACATAAGATTAGTATTTACTTTTACATTTATTGCTGCTCCTTTAATAGCTCCAAGCAATAGTGCCACACCTGTTGCAGCGTCACTAATCATTAATTTTGAGCCTTTATCAGCAAACTGCCTTTGTAAATCTATGGCTTCGCAGGAAAGCTCCAATATTTTCAGAGGGACATCAGCAGCATTTCGCAAGCATTCTTCCATAATCCTATCCCTTGAAGGGTCTTCCTTTGGTATGCTATAAGCTTTTGATAATGGCTCAAATGCCTTTGCATCATCATCAATACATTTCAAAAGCTCCATCCTCAGATTCTGTGCTTTTTGCATAAGACCATACATTTCTTCTTCAACATCAGCAAATTTCTTTTTACCTACTGTGTATTCACCAACCATATCGCCTAAAGCAACCCCTACAGCACCTACTAGAGCACTTGCTCCACCACCTCCAGGAACTGATTGCTTCGATGCAATTTGTTTTGTGAATTCCGTAATGCTAGCCTCTCTTAAGTCCATATTATTCCCCTTCCTAAATGCATTAATTCAAAAAAGACCTTGGTCTTCCAAGGTCTCAATCACTAATAAAGTCAAAAATAGTCATCTGATTTGAATCAGACACCAGATTTTCATACACTTCCTGTTCATCAGAAGTCATTTCCCTTTGATATACGTATGTCTCCTGTCGAATAACACCGTCCATATCAAAATATAGCTGTCTGTAGTTTGTACCATTACTCTCAAACATTTTTCATTGCCCATCTGTTCAGTAAGATTTGATTAGGCTTAATGCAACACATTCTAACCTTCTTATCGACCATATTTATTCTAACATAATCGAATAAAATTACAACGTTTCAGCTATATCCAATCCAAATTCACTAGGTAAAAATCTAGGGCATACATTATCTGAAGTCACTATAACTGAGGCTGCCAGTGTGGCACCTATTTCACATGCTTCAGTAAGAGTCTTTCCATAGGTCAAGCCTATGGTAACACCAGCGAAAAATGAATCTCCAGCACCTGTGGTATCTTTTACATCCACTTTTCTTGCTGGCACAAATCCCGTCCTGCCATCAATACAGGCATACACTGCACCACTGCCGCCCATGGTGACAATCATATTCTTAATCTGAGCACCTTTAACTTTTTTTAACAGGATTTCCTGCATCTCATCTGGAGTCATATTTGAATAATCATCCATAAAAAGAATTCCTGCCTCCTGCTGATTGCAAACAAAGCATTCTACGTTTTTCAAAAAGTCTCTACGCTCTACTGCAATGCTCATGTTGGAAACGGCAGCATAAACCTTTAAATTGTATTTTTCAGCATATTTAAATACCCTTTTTATAGAATCCTTTTCCATATCTATTTCAAGGGCAATACTATCCGCATCTTTAAAAATTTCATCTCCCTGCTCATCTAAAATATCATTTATAGGTGATAAATCCGGTCTTTTAGAAATAGATGCCACTACATCCCCATGGTTATCAAATACAGCCAGCCATTTGCCCATACCATCAGGAGTACGACGCACAAATCTCGTATCAACCTTGTGATTTTTTAGTTTTTCTAAAACCCCTGTACCTATACCGCTCTCGTCAACAAGGCTGACAAATGTAGGTCTTAGTTCAACATTTGCAATATCCTCAACCACATTTCGACTAACGCCTCCATGGACTTCCTCCACAACTCCTACATTTCTTCCTGCTGGAAGATAGCTAGAGGTGCAATGTCCTTTGATATCAATAAAAACTGCTCCTAAAACTACTATTCCCATGATTTACTCCTTATCAATTTAAATAACTTTAATTAACTATGTCAGGTAATCTCTTTTAAGCCCACCAAAAATCTTTATATGTTATAATAGCAAAGAATTTGTAAAAATATTTTACTTTAAAACCATCAATAAAGATAGAGGTAAAAATGATAAAGGTAGATTTAATAACTGGTTTTTTAGGTAGTGGAAAAACCACATTCTTGAAACTATATGCAAAATATTTTCTGGATCAGGGTTTAAAAATAGGAATTTTGGAAAACGACTATGGTGCAGTAAACGTTGATATGCTCCTGTTAAACGATTTAAGATGCGATAATTTAGAGCTGGAGATGGTTGCAGGAGGCTGTGATGCTGATTGTCACAGAAGAAGATTTAAAACAAAACTGATTGCTATGGCTATGACAGGCTATGACAGAGTTATTATCGAGCCTTCTGGTATTTTTGATGTGGACGAATTTTTTGATGTTGTTAGAGATGAGCCATTGGATAAATGGTACGAAATAGGAAATGTCATTACTATTGTTGATTCCAGGCTTGAGGATAATTTTTCAAAAACCAATGATTTCTTTTTAGCCTCACAAATTGCAAATGCTGGCACCATTATACTTAGCAAGGCTCAATTGACTGATGAAAATCATATCAACGCCACTATAGAACACTTAAAGCGAGCTGCCGAAGGCTCTAATTTAAGTATAGATTTAACATCTATGATTATTTCCAAAAATTGGGACGATTTTACTTCACAGGATTTTGACACAATAGCTAACTGTGGCTATAAGACACGATCATATATAAAAAGACTAACCACAGATAACAGTGGCTATAAAACTGTATATTTTTTAGATATTCCTGTAGATATAAATACCATAGAAGAAAAAATACACTTTCTGATGACTGATAATAAATATGGAAATGTCCTACGTGCCAAAGGCTTCTTTAAAAATAATGATACGTGGTATCAGTTTAATTCAACCAAAAACGAATTTGATTTAAAGGAAATCCCTGTTGGGCAGCAGGTTTTTATCATTATCGGCGATAGTCTAAATGAGGAAGAAATCAAAAAGCTTATATCTCAATAAAAAATGCCAGGTAGAAATGTACCACATCTTCTACTTGGCATTTTATCTTATGATGAAAAAATCTAAATTTCTCCTGCAAGTGCTACTTTTGCTGCTGTAACAGGGCTTGCTAAATATATC
>CAMNPQ010000195.1 GCA_946548305.1 uncultured Pseudobutyrivibrio sp. | reverse complement strand
ATGAGGGTTGGCACTATGCCTGCTAATGCAGCTACTGCTCCAGCAGTAATACTGGTGTTGTTTACAACTGCAAGCATAAATATTTCAAACAGGAAATATCCTAAAACCATAACAAGCTCTGCAACTATGCCACTGACAATAAGAGCAGGTGTGCTGCTTTTTAGATTAATCAGCTTTATGAAGCCCTTGAATATGCAGTAGGCAGTGGTTGCAGTAAGTGCTTTTATGACAAATGTTGCTGGAACATATATTACATATCCGCCGATTAAATCGGAAAGGGCAGAGCCTATACCAGCTGCAAGTGCGCCCCACAATGGTCCAAGCAAAAGCCCAGACAAAAGTACAAATCCATCACCAGGATGAATGTAGCCAGATGTTGGTGTGGGAATTTTTATAATCATTGTGCCAATACAGGTTAATGCTGCAAATAAAGCTGCTGTGATTATTGTTTTGGTTGAGTCGGTTTTTAAATTGGATGTTTTAATTGTTGTATCACTCATTTGAATCCTCCTGATAGAAATAGGGTCAGAAAAAAGCTCTTTTCATTTTTTTATGTTGGGGCTATAATATCACCAATCTGTAACTGGAAAAATATACAAAAATATAAAAAAAATAAGGGACAGATATGAAAGTATATGAGCGAGTCTATGAATTTTATGTAAAGCAGATTGTTGATAGGAGACTAAAACCACAAGATAGAATGCCATCTATAAGGGAGGCAGAAAAGATTCTTAATGTAAGTAGAACATCTGTAGAGACTGCATATTTACAGCTTGCCGCCGACGGATATATATATTCTGTAGAAAAAGTGGGATATTTTGTTTCAAATATGGTGGATAAGACTGGAGAAAATACAGTGATGGAAAAAAAACTCCCTGCTAAGAAAGAGTCAATGTACGATTTAGCTACTATAGGTGAAGACAAAAACATATCCTGCCTGCAGCTATGGAGAAGATATATGAAATCAGCACTTAGACAGGAAGATCGACTGCTTAGTTATCCTAATAATCAGGGTGAGGAGGATTTGAGAAAGGAAATAGCCTCTTATGTTAGAAAGTCACGAAATATTATCTGCAATCCCGATGATATTGTTATTGGCGCAGGTTTTCAAAATCTACTCTCCATTCTTATTCCTCTTATTCCAGGAGAGAGGACTATTTCTTTTCCCACAAAGAGTTTTTCAGATGGAGCAACCATATTTAAAAATGCTGGTTATATTGTAAATTATAGGGATAAGGAAAGCCATGTGATATATGTTACACCTTCCTATATGACCAAATGGGGCGAGGTTATGACCATGAAAAGGCGTTATGAACTTATTGAACATGCAAGAAAAAATAATCACTTGATTATAGAGGATGATTATCAGAATGAATTTGTATTTTCAAATAAAGCCACGCCTAGTTTGTATGCAATTACCGGCGGTGAAAATATAGCATTCCTTGGATCATTTTCCAGAGTACTTCTGCCAAGTGTACGAATCAGCTATTTAATTCTTCCAAAGGGAGTCAGGTCAGAGTATGAAAGGATAAGACGTTTTTATAACCAGACAGTCTCTATAGCTGAACAGATTGCACTGGCTTCTTTTTTGAGGGATGGACATTTAAACAGACACATAAAAAAGATGAGAAGGTTCTATGAAGACAAGAGAAAACTAATGTACAATGAGCTGCAGCAGTTTTTTGGCAGTGACGCTGATATTCTATTAGGGGAAAGCGGAATGGAGATAGGTGTTAAGCTATCAGGAAATAATATAAAAGATAAGTTAGATAAATGTAATGTAAGAGTAAACCTGATTGATGCAAAGGATAATGAAGCTACATTTTTAGTGTCCTGCAGCAAAATTGATATAGGAGAAATAGGTGATGCTGTACTAAAGTTAAATTATGGTTTACAATAATGCTTTAGTATGCTAAAGTCTATTAGTAGAGCGATTTAACACTTTATCAGATTAAAGCACAATAATTATGAAGGAGACAATAGATATGAAGAAAAGAATATTAGCAGGAATGCTCACTATAGCTATGGGACTTTCTATCGTTGCATGTGGCAATTCAAAGGAAGCAGATACTACAGCAAACGCAGCAGGCTCAGAAACTGGTGAAGACACAGCAGGGGATGCTACAGAAGCAGCTGAAAGTGATGTGGATTACATCAAAAACAAAGGCACACTTATTGTAGGTATCACAGATTTTGCACCAATGGATTATAAGGATGACAATGGTGAGTGGATTGGCTATGATGCTGATTTGGCAAAGCAGGTGGCAGAGAGCCTTGGAGTAGATGTTGAATTTGTAGAAATCGATTGGGACAACAAAATCCTTGAACTTCAGAACAAGTCAATTGATGTAGTCTGGAATGGCATGACACTTACACCAGAGGTTACAAATGCAATGGAATGCACTAATGCATACCTTAATAATGCCCAGGTTGTAGTTGTAAACAAGGATATGGCTGAAAAGGTTACAACAGTAGAAGAGGCAGCTTCTCTTAGCTTTGCAGTAGAGTCTGGCTCTGCTGGTGAGGCGGCAGCCGAAGAAAATGGCTTTGATTATGTGGCAGTTAAATCACAGGCAGATGCAGTTATGGAGGTTTCTGCCGGCACATCTGATGCATGTATCATAGATTTATTGATGGCAGGTGCTATGGTAGGTGAGGGCACAAGCTACGAAGGACTTACACACACAGTAGAACTTACCACAGAAGAATACGGCATTGGTTGCAGAAAGGGTTCTGATTTAGCTGAATACATCAATGAACAGTTAAAGACTCTGTATGCTGATGGCACAATGGAAGAGATTGCAAACACATACGGTGTTCAGGATGCAATCGTAGCTCAATAATTTTTATAACAAGGACATATTATGTTTACAAATGTTACATTATCTTTATTAGAGGGTTTCTTAGGAACCCTCAAATTATTTTCATTAACTTTATTATTCTCATTGCCGCTGGGGCTTGTTATCAGCTTTGGGTCAATGAGCAAAAACAGGATTATTAAATTCCCAATCAGATTTATCATTTGGGTAATAAGGGGTACGCCTCTTATGCTACAGCTTCTTATTATGTTTTATGGACCTGGCATTTTCCTTGGAATCAATCTTTGGGGTTCAGGGGATAAGGGCAGATTTACAGCAGCACTGGTTGCCTTTGTAATAAATTATGCCTGCTATTTTTCTGAAATTTTCAGAGGTGGGATTCAGTCTATCCCAAGAGGACAGTACGAAGCAGCAGCTGTTTTGGGGCTAAATAAAAGGCAGACATTTTTTAAAATAGTTTTATTGCAGGTTATCAAGAAAATCGTTCCCCCTATTTCAAATGAGGTAATCACCCTGGTAAAGGATACATCCCTTGCCAGAGTTATTGCTTTCTACGAAATCATCTGGGAAGGTGAACGCTTTATCAAGAGCGCAGGAATTATATGGCCTTTATTTTACACAGGAGTATTCTACTTGATATTTAGCGGATTGCTTACACTGTTATTTGGCTATATTGAAAAGAAGCTGGATTATTTTAGATAGTTTAGCGTATATATAAGCGAGACAATTATGAAAATATTAGAAATACACAATATAAAGAAAAAATTTGATGATGTGGAAATACTAAAGGGTATTTCATTTAGCATGGAAAAGGGACAGACACTTTCCATTTTGGGAAGTTCCGGCTCTGGAAAAACAACACTGCTTAGATGCCTTAATTTTTTGGAAATCCCTGATGAGGGAACCATCACTGTGAATGGTGATGTGCTGTTTTTTGCTAATACCGTGGACCTAAGGGATGAAAATGTCAGGAAAAATAGACGTCATTTTGGTATGGTGTTTCAGCAGTTTAACCTTTTTCCTCAGTATACAGCCCTTGAAAATGTGGTGCTAGCCCCAAAGCTTGAGGCAAAATCAAAGGGTGAAATAGTTGAAATAGAGGAAAAGGGCAGAGAGCTTCTTAGAAAAATGGGGCTGGAGGATAGGATGAACAACTATCCTCATCAGCTATCAGGTGGTCAGCAACAGCGTGTGGCAATTGCAAGAGCATTGGCACTGCAGCCTGATATTTTGTGCTTCGACGAGCCTACCTCCGCTCTTGATCCGGAACTCACAGGAGAGGTTTTAAAGGTAATCAAGGAACTTGCCAATCAGCATACCACAATGATTATTGTCACTCATGAAATTGGGTTTGCAAAAGAGGTTTCGGACGAAATAATATTTATGGATGGAGGAGTGATAGCAGAGCAGGGAACTCCTGAACAGGTTATTGACAATCCTTCAAATGAAAGAACAAAACAGTTTCTTGCCAATTATTTAAAATAACAAAAAAGGGAGAATTATATGGCAACATTAGGAATCGTAATTGCGATAGTGGTTTATTTGGCGGCACTTCTGATTATGGGTGCTTCATTCGCAAAAGAGAATCATACAGTTGGAGACTATTACTTAGGAGGAAGAAAGCTAGGTCCCTTTGTAACAGCCATGAGTGCAGAGGCATCTGATATGTCTTCCTGGCTGCTTATGGGATTGCCAGGCATAGCTTATGCAAGCGGTATTTGTGATGTGTTTTGGACAGCATTAGGGCTTGGCATTGGCACATATTTAAACTGGCTTTTGGTGGCAAAAAGGCTTCGTAAGTATTCAGAAAAAAATAATTCAGTAACAATACCGGATTTCTTTGAGCATAGATTCAGAGATAAGAGTCACACTCTGCTTCTTATTTCTTCACTTATAATCGTAGTATTTTTCATTCCTTATGTAGGCTCTGGTTTTGCGGCATGCGGAAAGCTTTTCTCATCACTTTTTGGACTTGACTATACTATTGCCATGATAGCTTCTGCGGCTGTTATTATCGGATATACGGCTACAGGCGGATTTATGGCCGCATCTGTCACAGATTTTGTTCAGTCTATCATCATGACAATTGCGTTAATCGCAGTTGTTTGCTTTGGTCTTTCAAGTGTTGGGGGAATAGACGTGGTAAGCAATTTTTCCACATCCCTTGACGGATATATCAGTTTATTGGCCACACACGATTTTTCTACAGGTAGCAGAGTGTCATACGGCGGAATCATTACCATCATTTCTACTATGGCATGGGGCTTGGGATATTTTGGAATGCCTCATATCCTGCT
>CAMNPQ010000194.1 GCA_946548305.1 uncultured Pseudobutyrivibrio sp. | reverse complement strand
GCCTGTATTCACTCCTGAAACAGGAAAGGTGGAGTGGGAATATGACGGTCCTGCTAGCTTAAAAGAATGTCCTGTAGAAACCCCATCTGAGAGGGAGGAATTTGATAGCGACAAGCTTCCACTAGATTTTGTTTTCTGGGGACGTCCACAGGATGACATCTGGAAAATCGCAGACTCAAAGCTTCAGCTTAAATGCATCCATCAAAAGCTGGAGGATGATATCAGACCTATGAGCTTTGAAGTGGTGCTGTCCGATGATAATTATGTTTCATTCCTTGGAAAGAGACAGACTCAGATAAACCAGAGCTTTGCATGTGCTATGTCATTTATGCCAAGGGCAGAGGAAAGTGCTGGTATTGCAGTGGTTCAGGCTATGAATCATCAGCTCCAAATATTCAGATGCGTTGATGCTGGCAAACAGGTGCTAAAGGCAGTTGTTGTTACAGCAGATTATGAGATACCACCATACATTCCAGGCTTTACAAGCACTACAAATAAGCAGGTGCTTGCTACAATTCCTTATGACAAGGCTGATGTGGTGCTTCAGATTGAAATGATGGGTGAGGATTTCACGGTAAGCTTTGGCGAAAATGAGAACAGCTTGACTGAGCTTTGCAGGGTGGATGGACGCATTATTAACCCGGAAAAGGTAGGCTGCATGA
Source organism: uncultured Pseudobutyrivibrio sp. (assembly GCA_946548305.1). Lineage (GTDB taxonomy): Bacteria > Bacillota > Clostridia > Lachnospirales > Lachnospiraceae > Pseudobutyrivibrio. The sequence goes on along the minus strand of CAMNPQ010000194.1, from coordinate 4,479 downwards.
CTGGTACACTTGTGGGAATGTTTGCTACAGGAAACGGTACCGATGTGGACAACTGGGCTAAGTTCGACTGGTTCAGCAGAAAATAACTGAAATTAGGGGGAATCAAAATGGCTTTTATTAAAATGACACTAATGTCTGACTGTTTAAAGAGGACAGTCCCGGTAACTGTGATTTTACCAGCGGATAAGCTGGCACTTCCATGGGAAGAAAAAAGAGAGGACAAGCCTTTCAAGACACTGTATCTTTTGCATGGCATTTTAGGGGATTGCAATGACTGGGTGAATGGTACAAGAATCACTCGCTGGGCAGAAGAAAACAACTTAGCTGTGGTTATGCCATCAGGCGATAACGCATTCTACGTGGATCAGCCATGGGCTTGTAATGAATATGGTAAATTCATTGGTCAAGAGCTTGTTGAACTGACCAGAAAAATATTCCCACTTTCCCATGACAGGGAAGACACCTTCATTGGCGGTCTTTCAATGGGTGGCTATGGTGCTCTTAGAAATGGTCTCAAATACTGTGACACATTTGGTTATGTGGTTTCTTTATCTGGGGCATTTATTATTGATGACCTTCCAAAGCGTCAGGGAAACGATTCATGGATGTTTATGGACAGAAGGGATTTTGCAGAAAGCTATTTTGGTGATTTAGATAAGGCTGTTAAAAGTGATGTGAATCCAAAGGTAATTGCTGCTGAAAATGTAAATGCAGGTAAAGTGAATCCAAAGATTTTTATGGCATGCGGTAAATCTGACAGCCTACTTAAAGTAAATCAGGATATGTATGAGGATTTAAAATCAAAAGGTTTGGATATAAGCCTCACCATAGATGAAGGAAATCATGAATGGGATTTTTGGGACAAATACCTAAAAATCGCTATTGACACATTTTTACCAGTGGAGAAAACAAAAAATGGATTTAATAGTGGAAATGTAGGAATTTAAATCTCCTCAAAATTCGTAATTGTTCTAACAATTTTGTCACAATTATATTCTATACTACCTCTAGACAAATGTGTAAGACACAACAAGAGGATGGGGGTATTTACATGGCTAAAATTTTTCGCAACATGAGAATCGGCATGAAAATAGGGCTTGTGATTGCAATTGTTCTAATAATAGGGCTTGGCACAATCATGCTCACTTCCATAAGCACTGTTAGAAACACAACGGAAACCGATTCTCAAAATCGCTTAGGCGAGCTGGCTAATGCAAGAGCTACAGTTGTAGCAGAATATTTTGATGCATATGCAACTTATTTTAAAGGGTTGGCTACAAACCCTGTTATAGTGGATGCTTTATCAAATCCAGATGATCCTGAAAAAATAGCTCAGGTTCAGAGTATAATAGACAATTATAAAGATTCAAGAGAAGGTATGGAAGGCATTTTCGTTTCTGATACTCAGACAGTTATGTATTGCCATACCAATAGGGATGCCATAGGAACTATGGCTTGTAAATCTGATGAGGATGTTCAGGCTACAACAGCTGGTGTGGAGCAGGCTGAAAATAATGTGTATATAAAAGGTATTGTACAAAGCTCTGCATCAGGCCAGACAGTAGCTGCTGTGTATGCTGGCGTATATAATGCAGCTGGCAGTTTACTGGGGTTTGTAGGTGGCGGATGTTCTACTGCAGGTCTTCAAGAACAGATTTACACAATGGACTTAAATGGCTATGAGGACACTCAAATCTATGTCATAAACGTAGCAAAAAATAATTATGTTTTCTCTCCAACAGAAGAGGAAATTGGTACTGAAATCACACCAGACGACATCGAAGTTGTGGATGCAGCATTGGCTAATTCAAAGGGCGTGATGGAATACGATGATGGTGATGGCGTGTGGATGCTTGCCTACGAGTACATTCCAAGCCTGGATATGATATTGTATATTTGTGATAGTGAAACAGAAATATATAGCAATGTCAATTCACTTTCACTTAGAATTATGGGACTTTGTATAGCAGTGCTTCTAGTGAGCCTTTTAGTAGTATTACTTTTAAGCCGTGCTATTTCAAAGGATTTAACAGCCATATCTAAGGTGACTCATGAACTGGGCACCCTTGATTTAACCAAGGCTTCTGGATTGGAAAAATTCCGAGGCAGAAAAGATGAAGTGGGAGAGATTGCAAAAGCCACAGGCATGCTGACGGATGCTGTAAGGAACGCGGTTGTAAATCTAATGCAAAAGGCAGATGTTTTATCTGTTTCATCAGATGATATGAGAACAGGCACAAGCGAGACAGCCAATTCAATGGAGCATATCAATGGTGCAGCAGGGGAACTTGCCACCACAGCCACAAGCACAGCAGAAAATGTTACTGATATTTCAATGCGTATGCAGGATGTACAGGCTGTTATGGAGCAAAGCTCAAACAGTGCTAATTCTCTATCAGAAGCAAGTGAAAATATACGCAATACCGTGGATACCGGAGTTGAGCATGTGGAGCAACTGAAAAATATTTCAGCCCAATCATTGGATGCATTTAATACAATTTTCCAGGGCATTGACAATATTTCAGTAAGCTCAAATAAAATCAGTGATGCCAGTGATATGATTAAATCCATTGCAGAGCAGACTAATCTGTTGTCTCTGAACGCTTCTATTGAGGCTGCCAGAGCTGGTGAGGCAGGCAAAGGCTTTGCAGTAGTAGCTGATGAAATCAGAAATCTGTCAGACCAATCAGCAGCCAGTGTAGAAACCATCAATCAAATGCTGGATGAACTGAAACGCAACACTGACAATGCTGTACACCAGAGCAATTTGGTAAAAGATTATGTGGCAAGGCAGCAGGAGGCTGTCACAGAGGCAGCTACAAGCTTTGATGAAATAGCAAATCATATTCACACAGTAAATGATGCAATTGGTGAATTGAATCAGGCTAACCAGAATCTGGATGCAGGCATTAAATCAATTGCCGATTCTATCAGCAACCTATCAGCTATTTCAGAAGAAAATGCAGCAACTGCTCAGGAACTTAACGCTACTACAGAAGATGTAAATTCAAATGTGGAACTGTTAGGACACAGAGGTCAGGATGTTGCAGGTGCAGCAGAACAGCTGCAAGAGATTGTATCTGTATTTAAAACAGATAATTAAAATGATAATAAAATGGCAACCTGAGATTTCGGGTTGCCATTTTTTTTAGTTCATAAAATCAATCATTTCATTCATCCAGTTTTGGGCTGAAGTGCCTACACCTGTTGCACAGCCATGTCCACCAGTTGGATAGGTTTTATATTCCACATTAGCTCCAGCGGCTTTAAGTGCCTGAGCCATTCTAAGTGAATTGCTAGGTGGAACTAACTCATCATCATCACATGCCCAGACAAAAGCTTTTGGATAATCCTTTGTTACATGCAAATCTACAGACAATTTATCTCGAAGGCTTTCATCCTTGTTTGTGAGATTTATAAAGCTTTCTTCATGCTGCTCTTTAATGAAATCAATAACAGCATAGCTTAAACATACTTTATCTGGTTTAGGTGAGTAGTCTTTGTATTTTTCATACAAATTTTCGTAGTCGGTTTTTAGTTCATTCAGTAGCAAAGTGTTGTATTCTTCATGATAGAGAGCTTGTGAAGCAGTGAGATGACCACCAGCTGAAAAGCCGACTACCAGCAAATCATCCTGTAAATCGTATTCCCTTGCTAAGCCTCGCATGCGTTTGATGGCAAGGGTCAAATCTTTTTGAGGAATAGGATAAATGTTTGGAGCGCAGCGATAGTTTAGAACGCAAACAGCATATCCTGCATTTGTCAGCACATCAGCTGTATCCATACCTTCATTATCAATTGCAACAGACATGTATGCCCCACCTGGCACAACTAATGCCATTTTCCTTCCTTTTTTGAATGAGCTGTTATATTTAAGCAAGCCCACATGCTCCTGCTTTCCATCTGTAGCTGGGAAGAAATCCTTTGGTGTATTGTCGCCCCAAAGTTTAATTAAGCTATAATCAGATGATTCTGAAATGGCGTGTAGCCTGTTGGCAGCGGATATGATGCTTTCGCTAATATAAGGAACGCCCCATGGCATAGTAACTAGATTTGGCAGCTCAGCCATCTCTTTATCCCTCAACTCAGATGGCACCATGTGGATAAATTCCGATGGAAGCATGTAGTCTATATGGGCATTTACCATTTCATCGGCTAATAAATCGTTAATTGTATTCTTGGTTGTGTACATAATAATCCCCCTAGATTTTATTTGACTCACTTATCATTATATTGATATAACTGAGACTTTTGCAATAACAATATTTGCAATGTTTTGGAACTATAGATGAAGGGCTTCGAAGCATTTGCTTCGAAGCCCATTTTAAAAGCTAAAGTTTTTGCAGGCTTTTCATAATTAGCCTACTTGTTATTTATTTTTTCTAATTGTTTTAATAAAGCCTGTATTTGAGCATCCTTTTCGGCAATGACATTATCTTTCTCAACTGTAATCTGGTTGATTTGATAATCCTTTTCAGC
>CAMNPQ010000193.1 GCA_946548305.1 uncultured Pseudobutyrivibrio sp. | reverse complement strand
TCTGCAATAGCCCAAATCTTTTCCCAGTCAAACTGCTTTGTGTAAAGCCCCATTCTGCGATAAAGATTTGACTCATCAATATATAAATCCATCATTCCAGGATATGGACGACCAATCTGGGCTATATTTGTATCTCTGAAACGTCTGCGGCAATTTGCAGCAAGACACCATTCAGCGATTTCCTTTGCCACATTTGCATCGCCGCCTTCTACAACACCAGTGATAACTGCGCTGCGTTTTCCATAGCGGTTAAGGTCTGCCACCATCTCTCCAACTGCGCCGCAAGCGTATGCCTCTCCAAGCCACTCAGCAGTGCCTGCTGTATCGTAATCAAGTGCTTTCAGCTTCTGAATATTCACAAGTACCACTGGCACATCCAAATCCTTTACAGCTGGGAGCATATTGTAGCTTGTTGCGTATGTAAGTAGCTGCATAAATACTAAATCCACATCTGCTGCTCTGAATTTATCTCCAGCTGCCTGGGACTGCTCCTTTGTGGTAACAATACCACCATCAATCACCTCTACAGTATCAGGGATTGAGTTTTTAAAATCTGCAAACTGCTTCTCAAACTCTGGAACCAAAGATGGAAACTGTGGTAAATATGCTCCAAGAGCTATAGAAAAAACACCAACCCTTGCCTTTGTTTCTACTAACATTACTTTTTCCTCCTAATAATCGAACCTAGAACTTTATTTGCTCTTTTGATAATCCTATAATATAATGATTTCATCCCATTAACTAGAACATAAATCATTTCATTTTAGAACTTTATTTGACATTATGAGAAAAGAGATTTTTGACCTGTTAAACAATATAACTGAGGAAGAAAAGTCTATTCTTCAAGGGAATCCTTCTATTAAAAAGGAGCTCTATACCACCGAAGATGACTTTGTTGTCGATTCTTCAAAGCTTTTAGCCCAGGGCAAGCTGATTGACATCAGACCTCACACCAGATTTGCATATTTTCCCACCCACAGACACAACTATATAGAAATGGTATGCATGCTAAGTGGCGAGCTTACCACCCACTTTTTAGACGGAGAAACATTAAAGCTTACAGCGGGGGATATTCTGCTTTTGAACCGTCATGCCAGACACGATATTGAACCTTGCGGCATGGAGGATATCGCTGTAAACTTTATTATTCTACCCGAGTTTTTCTCCAGGACTCAGATTTTCTATGACAGAAACGATATTTTAAGGGATTTCATAGTATCCTCCCTCTCTGACAAAAAGCATGTCAACGATTATTTGCTTTATCATGCCGCAGGGCTTGTCACTGTTGAAAATCTTATAGAGAATTTAATATGGACTCTCATTTATCACAAAAACGATATGAACACCATCGCTATGTCCACTATGGATTTGCTTTTAATGAATCTGTGTACCCTTTCTACAGATACATTAAAGGACATGAGCTCCACTTCAAACACCATTACCATCCAAGCTCTTGAATACATTGATACACATTTTGTGGATGGCACCCTGGAGGAGTTGGCTGGCACTACAGGATACACCACAGCTTATCTCAGCCGTCTTCTAAAGCAAAATACTGGACTTAATTTCAAACAATTGCTCCAGCAAAGGCGTCTTCAGGAGGCTGCCTACCTTTTAGAAAGCACTACCCTGACCACTGAAAAAATCATAAAAAAAATTGGCTACGAAAATTCTGCATATTTTTACAAAATTTTCGAAGCCAAATATGGTTGTTCACCAAAGGAATATAGAATTAGATATACTTAATTAGCCAATGGATCTCCATTAACATTCTACGACAAAAGGTATAGTATAAGAAACAACGAAAACAATAATCAAAGCAATACCAACTACTAGATAGGACTCACAGACTGATATATGATTTATTTAATATGCGCATTATATCCAGAGGCTAAGCCTCTAATAGATAAATACAATTTAAAAAAAGCGGATGATGGAAAATTTCAGACTTTCAAAAATGACGTCATCACTTTAGTAATAACAGGCACAGGACAAATAAGTGCCGCTATTGCCACAGCCTATGTTTTGACAAAGTATGAATGCCACAAGGCAGACTTTGTTATAAACATAGGCATTTGTGCTGGAATGCTGCCAGTAAAAGGGGCATATCTCATCAATAAAATAATCGACATTTCCAGTGGTCGCACCTACTATCCTGATATGCTTTACAAAAGTGATTTTGAAGAATCTGAGCTTTTTTCTGGCAATAGCATCCTTTCTGAAGGCAATTATCCCCTTTATGATATGGAAGCTGCTGCCATATATCAGGCAGCTATTAAATTTATTTCTACAGACAGGATTTCATTTATAAAAATAGTGTCCGACAATTTTTCGCCAGAATCAGTGAAAACTGTAATAAATGACTGCCTAGAAGGCAACATATCCATTATTGATGAATACATTTTGAGCTGTAAAAAAATAGCTGATGAAATAATAGCTACTGAAGCATCTGATGATTACATCCATTTATTTGACCAGCTAAAGCAGGACTTTCATTGCTCTGTCACAATGGAAAACAGTTTAAAGGGACTGCTGAAATATGCCTGTATTTCAAAAATTGACATTCCAGGGATTATTAATAATATGAAGGAAAATGAAATACTGCCCTGCCAAAACAAAGAGGAAGGTAAAAAAGCTCTTGAACACTTTAGGAAACAATTATTTTAACAAAGCTTTTTCTCATATATATGTAGAAGAATCCATAAAAAACGAAGCTGCCGCCACATCCATACTGATGGGCTTTCCAAACGCTACTATCATCTATATAAATCATTATAAGGATATATTTTGCAGGGCTAATCAAAATTATATAAGTCAGCAGGCTAGCCACAGCCTTATTCTGGCAAGAAAGACAGGCACGAAAATATACAAAGGTTCTCCTGTATGCCAAAGCTTCGACAACAAATATTTTTACTACACCTCATGCATGATGAACTGCCTATACAACTGCGAATACTGCTATCTAAAGGGTATGTATCAGTCAGGCTACCTTGTGCTTTTTATAAACCTTGAGGATATATTTGACGAAGTCTGTGAAATGTTACAAGAACATCCTGTATACCTGTGTGTTTCCTATGACACAGATATTATGGCAATGGAGCAGATTTTTCATTTAGGAGAAAAATGGTGTAACTTCGTAAATACGATAAATCAAAAGTCTCCCAATGAGCTTACAATAGAAATCAGAACCAAATGTGGTAATCAATCCAACTGGGAAAATCTAAAGGTGAGTCCTAATGTTATTTTCGCCTTTACCATTTCACCAGAATATGTAATCGATCATTTCGAAAGGGGAACTAGCTCCCTTTCTGCCAGGTTAAATTGTGCTTCAAGCCTTATAAACGCAGGCTTTCCTGTGAGACTTTGCTTTGACCCTATGATTTATTGTAAGGATTGGAAAACACATTACAAAGATATGCTGACAAAGGCAACTGCCTCTATCAATTTCTCCAGTCTTTATGATGTAAGTGTAGGTTCATTTAGAATTTCAAAGGAGTATCTAAAGAAAATGCGGCACATGCTACCAGATAGTGCCATAGCATTTTTTCCTTATGAAAACACAGAAGGCTTTTATCACTATCCTAGCGATATACAAAATGAAATGGAGCAATTCCTATTTTCAGAGCTATCAGGGCACATTTCAAAAGACAAAATATTTTTATGGAAGGAATAACGAATGAAAACAGCCATAGTAACAGGTGCTTCATCAGGCATTGGAAAAGAAATCTCAAATACCCTATTAAAAATGGGATATCAAGTCTATGGTATTGGACGGCATTTCACCGAAGACCTAAAGGATGAGCACAAGGATAATTTCAAGCAAACAGAGCTTGATTTGTTAGATGGCAATTACTTAGAGCAGACCATCAAATCTATCCGTAAAGTTGAAGAAATATCTGTGCTGGTAAACTGCGCTGGTGTGGCATACTATGGACTTTTCGAAGAACTGACTGTAGACCAAATCAGACAGATGGTTCGCACCAATCTGGAAGTGCCTATGATTTTAACAAAGCTATTGCTAAGAGATTTAAAGAAGAATAAGGGCTTCATTATAAATATTTCCTCTGTAACAGCCACTTCCTCAAATCCCCATGGTGTTGCCTATGGTGCTACCAAAGCAGGTCTTTCTAGCTTTTCCAAAAGCCTGTTTGATGAGGCGAGAAAATATGGCATAAAAGTGTGTGATATAAAACCAGATATGACAGACACAAATCTATATCGAAATGCCAATTTCACCTGTGATGAAGAAGCCTGCCTTAGTCCAGATGATGTGGCTTCTGCTGTTGAGTACCTGCTAAATGCAAAAGGCGGTGTGGTAGTGAATGAGATTACTTTAAAGCCACAGCTTCATAGAATAAAGAAAAAGTAGAAAAAAGTCAGTTTGAATTTTACTCCAAACTGACTTTTATTTTACTTTAAGTTATCCAAAAAGCCCTTAATCAATTCTTCCTGATAAGAACCTGCATATGACCCATTCAAAAAATTATTAAATGGTTCTTTTGTGATATTAGCCCAGGATTCATTTTCATGATTGACACAAATTGGATAATATAGGACACCATTGCTAGCTGCTGCATTCATATCTCCTACCGCATCACCACACATAAGAACATGAGAAAGGTCATATCCCTTTTTTACTATCTCCCCGATACAGTATGCCTTGCTTCCCATATCCTGAGTACACAATAAATCAACATAGTCCATAAGTCCAAAGCGTACCCACTCAGCCTTTACAGCCTCTGGATTTGCGCTGGAAACTACAGCTATGTCGCACTTCTCATGAATCTTTTTCATGGCATCCAAAACCCCTTCAAAAGGTCCCACTTCATCCTTTGGCAAAGCTTCAATAGCTTCATTTACAGCCTTGCTCCAGTTTAAAGCCTTTTCAAAAATGCCATTCTCAGGAATCATTTTTTCTACAGCATTATTGGATAGCTCTGGGGCAGTTTCAGCCCACTTCACAAGAGCCTCCACCCCATCTATCTTTTTATATTTTTCATTAACTTCTTTTAGAGCAACTGCAAGACCTTTGAATCGATTTATGCCACGAGTCTGTGTATATAGATTCACCTGATTCCAGCTGTATAAAATATCATCCTGCCACTTTTCCAGTCCCCATTCTGTTATCATGCATGGTCCAAAGCATCTGATATGCTTTATATTCATGGTGTCCATGGCACAG